>JAVCCE010000046.1 GCA_030765645.1 Candidatus Hinthialibacter antarcticus
CCGCGAAATTGAGAAACGCGGTTGGTTCTATCGCGGTGGCCTGCCTGCCGCAGGCAGGCTTCGCGAGCCCCCCCCCTACTGCGGATGAATGATGCATTTCAAGTAGGGTGGCGTTGAGCGCAGCGAAACCCACCAATAAAAACTTTCCAAATTCGATAATCAAAAGTAAACGACTGGGTGGCGAGCCAAACCTCGCGGAGTGACGGCAGCCCTTAATCCAGCGAAACAATAATATATCCGCTATGTAGGGACGCAACGCGTTGCGCCCGCCCTCTCCTCCCCATCGGCTGAAAGCGCGGGGGGATCCAAACCTACTCGCACTCCCCCATGCAATTTATCACCCGATTTTGCCCCCTCAATTTGATTGGTAGGGCGGGGTCTTACTCCGCTGACCAACTGTTCTGCAATTGAGGGAAACATGATGAAAGACGAAACCCCGTCCATTGAACCGCAAGACGCCCAGCGCCATCTCCACGACCTCGAAGAAGAAATGGAGCGCGTCAAACATTGCCTCGATGAAGAAAGCGACCTGCTCGACAGCAAAGTCCAGGGTCTGCACCGCTTGTTTTTGTCGTACATCTCCGGCTACTTCAGCGCAGCGGCCAAACTGCTGCCCGGACGCTCCAAACCCGAACCCACGCCGCCAGAGGAGCCTCTCGAAAGCAAAATCAACCGCTGGAAGAGCGACGTCGTATTGTTCGCAAAAGAGGCGCTCGATATCGAATTGTTCGACCACCAAAAGCAATTGTGCCAATCCGAAAAACGCACAGTGATGCTCATCGCCGGACGCGGCGCGGGCAAAACCCAGGCGTCCATGGTCGCGGCCTTGTTTCATGCGCTGCAAGAGAACCAAATCGTGCTGGTGGTTTCCTCCAGCCAACGCATGAGTTCCGAATTTGGCTCGCGGCTGATCTTTCTCATCAGCGGCTCCCCGATCAAAGAATTCGCCGCGAGCATGTCGAGCCGGGCGATTGAACTCAACAATGGCTCGTCGATCAAATTTCTGCCCGCCAATCCGGCAACCATCCGGGGCTACCACCCCAAAAAAGGCGGAACGGGCGGCGTTACCATCATTCTTGACGAAGCCTGCTTTATGGAAAACGGCAAGCAGGTACGCAAAGCGGTTGAATATGCGCTCATCACTACATCCAAGAAAAATGGAAAACTCTACATCGTGTCCTCGCCCAGTTCGGCGGCGTCTTGGGTGTATGGCTATGTTCAGAACGCGAAAGGCGCCAAATCCGACATCGAAGTGATCCAATGCGCCAGCAGCGCCAATCCGCTCATTTCGAGCAAAGAACTCGACCGCCTGCGCCAAAACAAAAACGAGTTGGAATTCCGGGCGGAGGTGCTGGGCGAGTGGGTCGAGGGCGCCTGTGGGCTATTCAAGGGATTGATCGAACCCAACCGTCAGCCGCGTTTTGCGCTGCCGCCGCAGGCGGTCTATGCCCTCGGGGCTGACTTGGCGCTGTCATTCAGCCCCAATCACGACCGCAGCGTACTCGCGGTGGTCGCGCAATACCAAACCGGTTTCGACCTGGAGCCGAAATACGCTATCGTCGATTTGAAAGTGTTCGAGACGGCGTCTGACCGTGATTTGCGCGAATCCGCCCAGGCATTGATTGAGACATACAACATCGAATGCGCCGCCGTTGAGCAGTATCAGGGCAAGTCACTTGCGGAATATTGCGCTTCGCAGAATGTGGAGGTCGAACTGGTCGCGCCGAGCGTCCAGCGTCAGCAAATCGCGTTTCACGCCATGCACGCGCTGCTCAAACAGAAACGCCTGGCGCTGCCCGACGATCTTGATCCAGCCTTCTTCGAGGAACTCAAGGCTTTCGAGTACCGCCGCGGCCCTCATGGAGGCGCTCAGTTTGGCCATCCTCTCAGCGGCGGGATGCACGACGACACCGTCTACGCCGTCGCTTGGGCGCTGGATGCGTTGCGAAACCGGGCCGCTTCTGAGGGGGGCAACGCAAGCGCTGAAGTGGGCGTTGTCATTGACTTTTTACCGGGAGCGTGATCTCAGTTTCCGTAGAAAAAAGTAGTTTCCCCTTCCAATTTTCAGCGGATTTGGTTAGCTATGATTGTGTTAGAAATACCAGAAGAATTGATTCGATTGTTTGAGGGATATACATGCAAAGCCCAGTGGTAAAAGTTCCTGAATCGGTAGTTGTGCCTCCGTCGTTTTTACAGAAAATAATAGACCAGGCCGAAGCGGCCGCCCCCAATGAATGCTGTGGGGTTTTGGGCGGAAAAGGCAGCGTTGTCACATCGGTCTACCCGATTGAGAATGACCTGTGCGCCCCCGACCGATTTAATGGCAACCCCGAAGCGCTGTTTTGCGCCGTGCGTAAAATGCGCAAGGCCAATGAGGATATGATTGGGGTCTTTCACTCGCATCCCTCATCGCCGCCGACGCCCTCGCAACGCGACCGCGAAGACAATCACTACCCTGGATTGTTTTATTTCATCATCTCGCTGGCGTCTGATGAGCCTGAGGTGCGTTGTTATGTGATGACGGACGAGGGCGAGTTTGAGTCAGTCTCGATGATTTAGTTAATCATTCTTTCGCCAATAAAAAAAACCGCCGGGTGGATCATCGCCCGGCGGTTTAATATTTAGTTGGCTTGATTATTTACGCGGTTAGGATTTTCTCGGCTTGTTCGTTGAGCGCATGGGTCATAAAGGGGATGCCGGTCAGTTCTTCCGTCTCGCGGTTGGCCGACATCAGGTCGCTGCGTTGAACCTGGCTTAATTCAAACTTACGCGCCCCTGCCATAAATTGCTGTAATCCACAAGACAATTTGTCGCATAGACCGTGCATGGCAATTGCGCCGTAGGGGATGCGCTTCATTTCTTCTTCGCCGATCCGGGCTTTGACCGCTTCCCAACTCGAGAATATTTCTTCCGGGAAAGTGCCAATCTGTTTGATCGAATTGGGCAGTTCTTCCCAATGACCGCTCAGACTGGCGCGTTTGTTTGGCTTGAATACGCCTTCGATGTTGCTGCCCAGATACCCGGGGATCATTGGGGCGCGGCCCATGCAGACCAGTTTGGTAAATGGCGAACACAGGGCAAGCGCTTTAAAGATGTGGTCTTCACGCGCAAACCCGCCCGCCAAAGAAATATCGGGAACTGGGCGTCCCTGATCTTGTAGGATTTTGCAATAATCATAAGTCTTTGCATGAAGCGGCAGCGAGGTGACGCCCCAGTGGTCCATCATGTTCCAGGGGCTCATTCCGGTTCCTCCGCCGGCGCCGTCGATGGTCAACAGGTCGAGGCTGGCGTCTGACGAAAAACGGATCGCCATCGCCAGGGCTTCCATTCCGTAGGCGCCGGTTTTGAGAGAGATGCGGTCGAAGCCCAGCTGGCGGAGATAGGCGACCGATTTCATAAATTCGTCATGCACTTGCTCAGTGGTTTGCAGGTCAGTCGCGCCCAGGCGGCTGTGGCGGGCGAATGAGGTAATGGCGTGGTTTACGAACGCGCGCTGAACGCCTGGGTCATACGGGTCCGGGTCGACGACATATCCCCGGTCTTTGAGGAAGCGGGCGTAGTCGATGGATGAAACTTGAATCTCGCCGCCGATGTCTTTGGCGCCTTGTCCCCATTTCAGTTCGATCATGACCTGGTTGCCGTATTTGTCGATGATATATTCCGCCACGCCGTTGCGGGTGTCTTCGACGTTTAACTGGACGATGATGGAGCCGTATCCATCGTAATAGCGCAGAAAGGTATCGATGCGGCGGTCCATTTCGGGCGCAGAGATTATTTTTCCGTTTTCTATTTTTGATTCCCGGTCAACGCCGACAACATTCTCGCCCACCACAATGGGGAAGCCGCACAACGCGGCGCCGACAGCGAACGATTCCCAATAATTGGCTGCGATAAAAGTCGAGCCGAGTGCGCCGGTCATAATGGGAACGCGGCATTTGGTTTTATGGGTCTGGCCGAATTCGGTTTCGATGTTCACGTTTGGAAAAATGCAGTCGTCAGCATTGGTCGACATGCCATCGCGGATGCCGCAGGCGCCATAGGCGTAGCCTTGAATGCGCAGGGCATGGTACCCCATCCCGACTTGGCAAATATTTGACGAGCCGGACGTGCTGTTGCCAAAATTTCGCGGATAGAGAATTTTCCGGCCTAGAAGAGATGACATCCAGGTTTCGCATTTGCCTTTGCAGTTCGATTCGCATAAGGTGCAAAGCCCTGATTCTGCGGTGTTTCCACGGTTGAACGTACCGAGCGCGTCGTTGGTTTTACTCCATTGCATCATGATGTTTTACCTCCAGAGTGAGCCATTGGTTTTTCTAATACTTGCAACGATTTGGAATAGGCTACCGGAGGCTATCTTACAGAAATATAGGGATTTGTGATACAAAAAAAGTCGAAAAATAAATATGATTAAGTTCACTAAATTTATTCAGTATTTTGGGGGATAAAAAGAAATCAATTGCATTGAGATTTTTCTGCATGTGGCATGGGTACAACTCCGCTCGCTTCAGTGCGGGGAGGGCGAGGCTCCCGCCGAGCCGCGTTTGAATAAAAACGGATATATATCCAAGCCCTCACCCCAACCCTCTCCCAGTGGGAGAGGGAGCAGGCTTTCGGTTTTATCCGGCTCACCAGGA
>JAVCCE010000047.1 GCA_030765645.1 Candidatus Hinthialibacter antarcticus
GTGCGGGCTTTCAGGCCCTTATGCACAGGCGCTCCCAGAGTTGCACCCATGCCTGATTGGTTCGTCAATTTTTAATATGCCCGAATATGTTTTCTCAAACAAAATTATGGCCATCCATCAATGTAAGGACTCACTTACCGGATGAACCTTTATTATTCGGTTCTTGCATTATTGATTCACGTTAAATGAGCAGACGGAAAGACAAAAGCGCAATAGCGCCACGTAAATCGGGAACTTAATTGTCAGCCGGGCGACTTATTAGTATATACAGATACTGAAAAACCGGGCTGCGACGGGTTAGGCGAACCGCCTGGATTATAAGTTAGATTGCAATTGACCTTGGCTTGGCTCTGTTTTAGTATCGACTATTGGTACGCGAACCCACCTTCCTTTATGCCAGGTGGGGAGAACTTAACTGTCTGGAGTTTAATTATGTCGGATAAGAAAAACCGCCGGAACTTTTTGGCCTCGACAGGCGCTGCCGCAACGGCAGGCTTACTGATTAAAACCAACGCATACGCCGCCAGCGCAAACGATACGATACGTATTGGCGTCGTCGGCCTCAATGGACGCGGCAAAAGCCACGTGGATGGATATGCGAACCTGAAAGATAAAAACGTCGAAGTGGTTGCGCTGTGCGACGTGGATGAAAACGTCCTCGCAAAGCGTGAAGCCGAGTACAAAGAAAAAGGCAAAGTCATCTCGGGCGTAAAAACCTACAACGACTTTCGCAAGATGTTAGAAAGTAAAGACATCGACGCGGTCTCCTGCGCGACCCCCAACCACTGGCATTCGTTGCAGGGCATCTGGGCGTGCGAGGCGGGCAAAGACGCCTACGTTGAAAAGCCGCTTTCTCACAACATTTATGAGGGCCGCCAACTGGTCAACGCCGCCCGCAAATATAAACGCATCGTCCAGCACGGCACCCAAATCCGTAGCAGCAAAGCGATTCAAGAAGCCATGCAGATGCTGCACGACGGCGAGATCGGCGAAGTCTATTACTCTAAAGGCACCTGCTATAAATGGCGCGATACCATTGGCCATGAAGGCCCGAGCAAAGCGCCCGATGGCGTCCACTATGACACATGGCTTGGACCGGCGCCGGAAAAGGAATTTACCGAAAACCGCTTCCATTACAACTGGCACTGGAACTGGGACTACGGCAACGGCGATATCGGCAACCAGGGCGTCCACCAGATCGACGTTTGCCGCTGGGGCATGGACGTCGGGCTGCCTGACGTTGGCTCGTCAATCGGCGGTCACTTTATGTTCGATGACGACCAGGAAACGCCGAACACCATGGTCTCGACCTTTAAATGGAAAGACGCCAACAAAATGATGGTGTTTGAAGTGCGCCACTGGATCACCAACGATGAACTCGGCGAAGGCAGCAAGGGCAATGTGGTCGGGTGTCTGTTCTTGGGGTCGGAAGGCTATATGGTGATTCCGAGCTACAACAAATATCAGATTTACTATGAGCGCGGTCGCGAAAAAGGCCCGGGACGCACCGAAGGCGGCGACCACTTCCTTAACTTTATCGAAGCCTGCCGCAGCCGCAACCACGAAGACCTCAACGCCGATGTCGAAGACGGCCACTTGTCATGCGCCATCGCCCACATCGCCAACGCGTCCTATGTGGTCGAAGACACATTGCAGATTGATCCAAAGAAAGAAATCTGCACCAACAACAAAGAGGCCAACGATATTTTGCAGGGCAAAGCTCGCGGATACCGTACGCCGTTTGAGGTTCCGAAGAAAGTCTAGTCGCACTCAACAGAACAAGATCGCGCTCCGCTTCTGGAACTCAGCAGCGGGGCGTTTTTTTGTGGAAAGATTTGAGTCGAAGAATTTGGTTTATTTCCCCGTCCCTTGCGGCGCAAGAAATACTTGAAGCCATCTCAAAATAATTTGTGTTTTCGTTGTGAAAGGCATGGGTACATCTCTGCTTGCTTCGGTGCGGGCTTTCGGGCCCTTTTGCACAGGCGCTCACAGAGTTGCCCCCATGCCGGAATTCGTTATCGGAATCAATATTCATAGATGCGATGGCGTTGGGGAGTCGTGTGTTGCGCCTGAATCCCCCCTGGCGCTATCAGCGCCGTCCCCCCTTAAAAAGGGGGGCTAAAAGTCTTAAGTCAATGACATTGCCTCTAACTCCCCCCGAAGTTCGGAGGGAGAACCTGTGAATTTTAAGGCGACTTTAGACGAGAGTTTGGCTTAATCCCGTTGTGGGGCCGGGAGCGAAACGCCGGGGGCGATGGGGCGACCAAAGTTGGGGGAGCCGTCCGGGTTCCAAGTAAACGGTTGGATGTTGACCTTGCGGTTCCAGCCTGCGCCGCTGTGTTTGGCGGAGTGATACACGATCCAGTCTTCGTTTCCATTGGGCGACTTCACAAACGAGGCGTGGCCCGGTCCGAAGACGTCCTCCGTTCGCGAGAACACCGGCTGCGGCTTTTTCTTCCATGACTGCGGGTCGAGCGGATCGTCGCCGACCAGCGCCAGTTGCCCCAGGCAATAGTCGTCGGTCCAACTGCCGCTGGCGGAATAAATGATGAACACCTTGTCGCCGTTCTTGAGAATTTGCGGCCCTTCATTGATGAGCGGCTTGCCGTGGAGTTCCCAGTCGAGCTGCGGCTTTGAGATGCACACCCGCGCGCCGGAAATCGTCAGTGGATCGCTCATGGGCGCGATGTAGAGGTTCTGTTGGACGTTGACCTCGCCCTCCCAACCTGACCAGATGAAATACAACTGGTCGCCGGGCATTTGCAACACCGTCGCGTCAATCGCCCAGCGGTCGGTCGCGTCGGTGACTTTGCCTTTGAAGACGAAGGGGTCGAGCGGATTCTGCGTGGCGCCTTCGAGGACGTACATGCGGTGGTTGAAATTATCGCCGTCGTCAGCCGCGACGTAGATGTACCACTTGCCGCGCAGGTAGTGCAGTTCGGGCGCCCACAGTTCTTTGGAGTGCGCCGTGTTTTCGGGCGGCGTCCACACGGCGGCGGGCGTCGCGTTGCCGATGTCTTCGAGATGCTGGGCGCGGCTCACCCAGATGCGATTTCTTCGCGAGTAACAATAGAAGTAGGAACCGTCCCGCTGCGTCACCCACGGGTCCGCGCCGGATTCAGCGATGGGGTTGGTGAAGGTCGGCTCTGTTTGTGAATGCGTCGTTTCGGCTTGAAGAAACAAGCAGCAAGCGAAAACCAACACGCAAATTTGTACAATAAAAGTGGTTCTTCCGGTATTTGGATGCTTTATCACAAATTGAATTGCGTTTTTTTGACGCTTTTTCTTAAATTCTTGATCTTTCGCTGTATCAGGCATGGGTACAACTCTGCTCGCTTCAGTGCGGGCTTTCAAGCCCTTATGCACAGGCGCTCCCAGAGTTCCACCCTTACCTGATTGGTTTGTCAATTTTTGAAATACCGGAGCCTGTTTCTGAATAAATATTATGTCCATCCATCAATGTACGGGCTCACTTACCGGATGAACCTTAATTTCGGTTCTTCCGTAAATTGGATACTTTTTTTTATAATTCGCTGTATCAGGCATGGGTACAACTCTGCTCGCTTCAGTGCGGGCTTTCAAGCCCTTATGCACAGGCGCTCCCAGAGTTGCACCCATGCTTGATTGGTTTATCAATTTTTGAAATACCGGAGCCTGTTTCTGAATAAAAATTATAGCCATCCATCAATGTAAGTACTCAATTACCGGATGAACCATAAAAGTTTTGTTTTTCAAGATGATTTATTCTCCGATGCGGTTGTATAACTTCGCCAGGCGGCGGGCGTGTTCGTCGTAGGCGGCTTCAAACAACGCGGCGGCGCGTTCGGCGCCGATCACAGCTGCGCCAGTCAACACCTTGGGCGGATGGCCCGCTTCGGTGAGGTGCGCCGCCACTTCGGCTTTGATGCAATTGATTAACGCGCATCCACCAATGGTCGAGCCGGGCGCGACCGGCGTTTCCAGCCCGTCGATCTTGACCATAGCGTCGCCTACGGGCGCTCCGGTGTCGAGCACGATGTCGGCGCAGTCTTGTAACCTAACGCCGTCGGGGTGCTTGCTGGGAGTCGCATCCGCGTGTTTTTTACTGATGATGGCGACCACCTTGACGCCGCGTTTTTGAAACCCCTGCGCCATTTCAATCGGCACTAGGTTCGCCCCGCTCGACGACGCCACCAATGCGCTGTCTTGCGGGCTGAAATCGAAGTTGCGTAAGATGCGCTCAGCGAACCCCGGCACGTTTTCTAAGAACATCGCCTGACGCTGCCCGTTCGCCCCCACCACCGGATGATGAAAGGTCAGCGATAATTCAACGATGGGATTGAAGCCGGGGAACGAGCCGTATCGCGGCCACATTTCTTCAACCAGAATGCGGCTGTGGCCGGAACCGAACAGGTGCACCATTCGGCCCGCAAGAATGCTTTGGGTAAATAAATCGGCCGCCTGATGAATGGTCTCGCGTTGTTGCTCCACGCAATCGAGCAAGCCGCGGCACTGGCTGATGTAATCTGTAATGGGAGATAGCGTCATGGTTTTATTTATCCAACATTGAGAATTAGATAATTCTGTTTACTTTTGCTGGGGCGATTGAGCGCCTCATCGAACGATTCGAAAAACGTACAACTTGGTCCCTTCTCCCTTTGGGAGAAGGGTAGGATGAGGGATTCTTTCATACAGCGTTTTATGTTGAAGCAGCGGTAAGGCCGCCCCTCACCCCAGCCCTCTCCCAGGGGGAGAGGGAGTAGGCCGTGCAATTTTTAACCTGTATTCATGCGCGTTCGCCGTCGCAAACCGACCAGCCGCCGTCGACCGCCAAGACCTGCCCGGTGACATAGCGCGAGGCGTCGGACAAAAAGTAAACCACGGCGGCGTCGAGGTCGGAAGGCTGCCCTCCGCGCCCGCCCTGCAGCGGCTGGCGACGCGCCGCGAATTGCATAATCTCATCGTCGCCGAATGCGCGTTTTGACATGGGCGTTTCGGTCAGACCCGGCGCCAGCGCGTTGATGCGAATATCATGCGGCGCATAATACGCCGACGTTGCGCGCACCATGCCAACCACGGCGGCTTTGGCGGTCGCATAGGCGTGGGTGGAAAAAAACGCGGGCGAAGGCGAATCCCAAAGCGAAGACGACAGGTTGAGAATGGCGCCGCCTTGCTGTTGTTTCATCAATTGTTTTAGCGCCGCCCGGTTGGAATAAAACATCGAGGTCAGGTTGAGTTGCAGGGTGTAGTCCCAGCCTTCGTCGCTGGCTTCATGCAGCGGCCCGTCGCCCATGCGGCGCCCGCTGCCGCCCGCGACGTGATATAAGCCGTGCAAGGCGCCGAAGCGCTCGACGGCGGTTTCAACCGCTTGCTGCGCGAGTTCTGGCTGCATGGCGTCGCCGGAAATCACCACCGCCGCATTGCCCAGCTGCGTTCGCGCGGCCTCCAGATATTCATCGTCGCGCCCGGCGACGACTACATTTGCGCCTGCGTTCAAACACGCCAACGCGCCCGACAACCCCAGGCCGCTGGTGCCGCCGATGATAACGATTGATTGGTCTTGTAGCGAAATTACGTCCATAGTGCGCAGCATACCGCAAGGCTATTCTGTCATCCAGCGGTGAAATTGTTTTGGTGAATTATCGTAATATACCTTGCTATCCATTGAGCGAACCAAACAACCCAATGATGTAGCGGGCCGGGCGATTGACTCTTCATTTAGAATAGAGGCTACGTGTTATTTAGCAGTTTTTTGATTCTGTTAGGCATTATCTTATTGTATTACGGCGGCGAACTGCTGGTTTCTAACTCCGTACGCCTCGCCCGTTTGTGGGGCATGAGCCCGCTGACCATCGGCCTGACCGTCGTTGCTTTCGGCACCTCCAGCCCCGAACTCGCCGCGACGCTGGTCGCGTCATTTCGCGATGCGTCTGCGATTGCGGTCGGCGCGGTAATCGGTTCTAACATTTCAAACATCGCCCTCATTCTGGGCTTGTCCGCGCTGATCTACCCCATCCCCTCGAAGCGAAAATTCAACCGCCGCGAGATGCCGTTTATGATCTTCACCAGCGCGTTGGTGCTGCCGCTTTTTATCGGCGGCGTATTGTCGCGTTGGGACGGTTTAATCTTATTGGGATTCTTGGCGTTCTATCTTTGGTATGTCCTAAAACATAGCAATGAAGCGCCGCCGCCCGTCGAAATCGACCTGGAAGCGCTCGAAGCCGCGCCGCAAGTTCCCGTCTGGGGCGCGCTGCTTGGCGTATTGGTTGGCATCGGGTTATTGACCGGCGGCGCACAGAGCCTGGTCGAAGGCGCGTCAAGCATCGCCCTCAGTTTCGGCATCCCCGAAAAAGTGATTGGCCTCACCCTGGTCGCGTTTGGCACCAGCCTGCCTGAACTCGCCAGTTGCGTCGTCGCCGCTATGCGCAAAGAGGGCGATATCATTCTGGGCAACATTGTCGGGTCGAATATTTTCAACGTTCTTTGTATTCTCGGTACGGCGGCGGTGTGCAAACCGTTGGCGCTGCCCATGGCGGAAATCACCATCGACTATGGCGTGATGATGGCGTTTAGTTTGATTCTGGTCCCGTTTTTACTGACAGGCGTCTCGCTGCGCCGCGTTGAAGGCGCGTTCTTGTTTCTGGGTTACGTCAGCTATGTGTTTTATTTGTATGTGTTGATGTAGCGGGCGCCTTTTTTCTAAACATCTTTCCATTCATACCGTTCGCGCAATTCATTATGCCAATTACGCTTCACGATTCTTTCGTGTTGCAGCCTTCCAACAATGATCCCAGGGTGAACATCAATTTGGCGGGAAAACTCGACAATGGAACCGAGATCAAAGCGTGTTTTTTTCACAAAGGCTTCGTAAGCATTTGAGGGAACAAGCATGTCGCGGGCAAATGCGTCCGCTTCATCCTCACGAGTGTTTTTTATGTTATTCTCTATGATTACATCTTTGATTGAATGACGCAGAATATGGCCGAGTTCATGAAATAAGCTAAACCAAAAAATATCCGCCCAGCAGTATCGAATCGTCATCATCAATACGACTTTGTCTTCCCGTAATTGAAAGGTCGCTCCATGCGCTTTGGTTTTGGGAAAATGAGGACAAACAACCAACGCCACGCCGCATGACGCAAGATGGTCTATTAATTCAGGCAAAAACTCATCTGGCTGGTAATTCGTTAAATTGCGAATGGGTTCAATTTTTGCTTTCAGTGTCTTTTTTTCAAATGGTTTGCAATCAACGTGGGCGGCGCGACGTTCTCCTAAGCGAATCCAAGCCGCCAATGCCTCAGAAGAATAGTCATTCGCTGCACCCAAACGGTACGCCGGTTGGAATCGTTGCAGCGTAGAGATCGTTTTGAGCGACATGGTTCCAAAGAAATTCAGCAGTTCACGCACTTTGTCAATCGGTTTTGTTTTCTTTTCGACTTCCCCGAGTTTCACCAATTGGCTATAGCAAAATCTAGGGACAAAGTGGATTTCGTCTTTCAGGCGTTCGGCTTGTTTTTCTTCATCTAACCGCGCAAGGGCAAGGCGGTATTCCGCTTCGAGTCCTGTCCAGATATGCGCGGGAACGCCAACCACTTGCTGCAATCGCAATGCGGTATCGGGCGTAATTGCCTTTTCGCCTTTAAAAATTGCGCTCAGTTTCGGAGCGGGCCGTTCTAGTCGCCGCGCCAATTCGCTCTTGCTCATTCCCAAGTCTTCAATGACTTCTTCAAGGTATTCACCTGGTGGAATGGGCAAATTCGAGTGAAAGTCGCCTTCGAGGGGTATATTGTTAGTCTTCATAATGCTTACTCACCTTTTCGATTCGCGCGATTTCTAATCGGTCGCCCTCTACTGTGAAAATGAGGCGGTAATATCCTGTTAATCGAATTGCCCATTGCCCTTCACGATTCCCTTTGAGAGGATGGCATCGAAGCGCAGATTGTTTTATCAGTTCGTCAATGGAATTCGATTGTTGAATAATATTAATACGAAGTATGTATTTTCGGGCGACTTCTTCAGGGTATGCCTGTTGGGCTTTTCTGTGGTCTTCATATTGCGCTTGAAGTTTTTTTGTCCGAAAGCGAATTTGCATCACGCAGCCCTATGCTCTTTACCTGTTAGGTAAAGAGCATAGCAGCGCATTCGTATCTCGTCAATTATTCTTTTACCTTAAGGGTAAAGGGGAGCAGCCGTGCGGGGAGATCAGGCGATGCCGCCGTTGGCGACCGCCGCCGCGCGTGGACTGGCCTCTTTGCGTTTTGGCGCCGAAAATGGATTGGGCGTCTGTTTGATAAAACGCGAGTGCTCTAACACCAACATGCGGCTTGGCCCCGGGACCACCTTCAACACCTGGCTGTGAAAGCGCACCGGGTCGTGTTTGGGGATATACGCCGTCACGTCCAGCAGCGTCTTGGGACGCAGAGGCGTCCGCGCCCCCTCGTTTTGCGCAACAACCACAATCAAGCCTTCGTCTTCGCTATCCACCAAGTGCGCCCAGGCGAGTTCGGTTGCGTTGCCCGTATGTTGAAGCAACAAGCGGCTGCCCGGGATCAAGTCATACGTTGAATTGATCTTGACCAAACTCCGCAGGGTGCGCGCGTAGAGTTTTTGGCGAATCATTTCAAGAAAGTGCTGGCGGTCGGCCCGGCTCCAACCGCGCAAGCGCTTGACTGCGCGCTCAAATTTATCTTGTTCCGATAAAATACGGTGCAGTGGACGAATGGCGGAAGTACGGGCCATACGGCGCAAAAAGGTTTCTTCGCGGTCGTTGAGGTTGTAACGCCGCGCTAACTGATGGAACTGGGCTTTTTCTTTTTTACGCCGACCAGCAGCATGAACCAGATACGCCGCCCAGGCAAATACGCTAATCACCCCAATCGCAATGCTGAGAAGGATTAATGTGGGAGCCAACGATTCAAAATCCTGAACTGGCTTAAAAAAGAAGAGTTTTCCGATTTGCGTGTTCATGGGCTTTTCCCCTTTCGGGTTCGTTGCCCTCCATTTCTACTCTTATACAATAGCAAAGAACGTGCCTTTTTGTCAATTAAAAAACCGCGCTTAACCTGTTGTTCTTTTGGCGCTTATGTAAATACGGCCTGGATTAAACTGCGCCAGAACAACGCAGCCAGCCGTTTTTGCCCTCAATTTGGCAAATTTTGCAGTTTGAGAGAGCGAAAAATTCATTTGAGGGGAGGGGTTTGTGAATCCATAGTTCAATAAATCAAACAGTGTTACACTATCGGCATCCTAAAAACTTGGCCATTAATGTATGACATTACAAACAGCCCTTCACCAACTTCATGAATCCGAAGGGGCGCGACTGGTTGATTTCGCCGGTTGGCACATGCCTCTACAATACGCGTCAATCACGGCGGAGCACGGCTTTGTTCGTGAAAGCGCTGGCGTTTTCGATGTGGGCCACATGGGGCGCTTTTTTGTCAGCGGCCCCAAGGCGGCGGACGCCCTGGCGCGGGTGACGGTCTCACGCATCCATGACATGGAAATCGGACAGACGCGATATACCCTGGTTTGCAACCACGCAGGCGGCGCCCGCGACGATATTCTCGTCAACCGCATCGGCGATGAGAACTTTTTGGTGGTGGTGAACGCCTCGAACCGCGAAAAATTGTGGCAGTGGTTTTCGTCGCATTTTGAGCCAGAGGTAGAGTTTGTTGATAAAACACTCGAAACCGGCATGATCGCCGTGCAAGGCCCCAACGCGGAAGAAATCATAATCAATACATTGGGTGCAGGCTTTAATACTTTGGAATATTATCATATTAAAGATTTTCACGGCAGAATGTTTGTTTCACGTACGGGCTACACCGGAGAAGACGGTTTCGAGATCATATCCAACAATGATGCAATAGTCGAAATATGGAAAAAAGTTCGTGAAGCAGGGGCGCAACCTGTCGGACTGGGCGCGCGCGATTCGCTGCGGCTTGAGATGGGCTTTCCGCTCTATGGACACGAACTCGAAGAAACCATTTCGCCGCTCGAAGCCGGGCTGAAGCGGGTGGTGCATTTTGATAAAGACGACTTCATCGGCAAGGCCGCGCTGGAAGCGCAGCAAGAAGAAGGCGTTAAACGCCGCCGCATCGCCTTTGTCTTACAAGGCCCCGGCATTCCCCGCCAAGGCTACCCGTTAAGTTACGGCGGCGCGCCCATCGGCGAAGTCACCAGCGGCGGGTTTTCTCCCGTATTGAAAAAGGGATTCGGTTTGGGCCTGGTGGATGCGGACTATGTAAAAACCGAAGATTTGGGCGTTGAAATTCGCGGCAAGGTCGTTTCCGCAAAACGGGTTAAACCGCCGTTTGTCGAAAAACGGGTCAAGGTATAATAACTATCATTCTCAAAAGTAGGATTTTAAAAACGTATGGCTACTGTAATTGATGATTTGAAGTACACCCCTTCGCATGAGTGGGTTCGGGTCGAGGGCGATGAAGCCGTGGTCGGAATCACCGACTTCGCGCAAGAGCAACTCACCGACATCGTCTATGTCGATTACCCCAACCCTGACGGCGAAATCGCCAAAGGCGCCGAGTGCGCCGTGATTGAATCGTGCAAGATCGCCGCCGACCTTTATGCACCCATCAGCGGGACCATCGTTGCGGTCAACCAGGGCCTGCAAGACGTCCCCGGCGACGTGAACACCGATCCGTTCGGCAAAGGCTGGATGGTGCGCATCAAACTGAGCGACCCGTCCGAACTCGACGCCCTCATGGACGCTGCGGCCTACCGCGCTCACATGGAATCGGAAAGCGCGTAAGCCTGCGCTATTTGCATGATCCAAGCCGGTATTTTTTTTCTATTTGAATTGACGCAAAGGAGCGGCAATGGTTTTTATCCCCCATACGCCGGATGAAAAGCAATCCATGCTTGACGCATTGGGTTTGCAGACGGAAGACCAACTCTTCCACATGATTCCCGCGCAGTTGCAAAATCCCGCCATCGAGTTTCCCCCCGCATTGACGGAGTTGGAAATCTCAGAGGTGATGAACGACGCGGCGGCGAACAATCCCGCCAGCCAGTGCGTATCATTTCTGGGCGGCGGCGCCTATGCGCATTTCATCCCGCAGGCGGTCAGCGCCATTATTTCGCGCGGCGACTTCTCGACGGCCTACACGCCCTACCAGCCTGAAGTGAGCCAGGGTACCTTGCAAGCGATTTTTGAATTTCAAACCATGATCTCGCGCCTGACCGGGATGGACGCTTGTAACGCGGGCGTCTACGACGGGGCTTCGGCCTTGGCGGAAGGCGCCCTGATGGCCTGCCGCGCAGTGCGCAAAGACGTGGTGCTGGTTTCGTCGAGCGTGAACCCGCATTACCGCCGCGTGTTGCAGACCTACCTCGACGGCCCGGGCATCGAAGTGATTGAGGTCCCCGCCGCAGACGGTGCAACCGACGTGAACGCATTAAAAGAAGCGCTGAGCGATAAGGTCGCCGCCTTCTTTGTTCAATACCCGAACTACTATGGCGTTGTTGAACCGCTTGAAGACATCGCGGCGGCGCTGCAAGACTCGAAGGCTTTACTGGGCGTATCGGCGAACCCTCACGCCTTGGGCGTGTTGAAGACGCCGGGCGCTTTGGGCGCGGACATCGTCACCGGCGACTTGCAGCCGCTGGGCATTTCGCTTTCGTATGGCGGGCCGTATGCGGGCTATGTCGCCTGCACCGAAAAATACATCCGCCAGCTGCCGGGGCGCTTGGTCGGACAGACCAAAGATGAAGACGGTAAGACCGGATACGTGTTAACGCTGCAAACCCGCGAGCAACATATCCGCCGCGCCAAAGCGACCTCGAATATCTGTACCAACCAGGCGCTGTGCGCGTTGGCGGCGACGGTTTATCTTGCGCTGATGGGCCCCAAAGGCCTGCGCGACGCCGCAACTTTGAGCGTCAAAAAAGCCCACGCGCTGCAACAGGCGTTGTGTGAAATCGAAGGCGTATCGTTAGAATACAGCCAGCCGTTCTTTCATGAATTCGCGCTGCGGCTTCCAGTTCCAGCCAGGCAATTCATTGAAGCCGCCAAACAACGCGGCTTGTTGCCGGGCATTGCGATACAAGACGACGCCAAGCTGCTGTTGGTTTGCGCGACCGAACTGACCAAGACATCCGACATTGATCTCTATAAAACAATATTGACCGAAGCGCTGCAACCGACGGTTGCCTAACGCGCACATTGAGGACGCTCTATGCCATTAGACGCATTTGAACCCACGCTATTTGAACTCAGCAGCGAAAACGAAGGCCGTTCGTGGCTGCCGCAAGACGACGGCGCCGAACTCGACGCGCTGCTGCCCACGCAATGTTTGAACGCCGACATGCCGTCGCTGCCGATTGTGGCGGAACTCGACGTGGTGCGCCATTTCACCAAACTGTCGCGGCGCAATTTTTGCATCGAGAGCGGTTTCTACCCGCTGGGTTCCTGTACCATGAAATACAACCCCAAGATTTGCGATTCGCTGGCGAGTCTACCCGGTTTTGCCAATCTTCACCCGCAGGCCGACGCTGACATGGCGCAAGGCACGCTGGGGCTGATGGACGATATCTCAGACTTTCTCGAGCAACTATCGGGCATGGACAAAGTGACCACCAACCCCTGCGCGGGGGCGCACGGCGAGTTTTGCGGCATGTTGCTGGTACGCGCCTATCACCGCGACCAGGGGTCTGACCGCGACACGGTGTTGGTTCCTGACTCGGCCCACGGCACCAACCCCGCCACCGCCGCGATGGTGGGTTACAAAACGCTCGAAGTGAAATCCAACGCTGAAGGCTGCGTTGATCTCGACGACCTCAAGAGCAAACTCAACGACAACGTCGCGGCGCTGATGTTGACCAACCCCAACACGCTGGGGCTGTTTGAAAAAGATATTCTCGAAATCGCCAAGGTGGTGCATGACGCAGGCGCGCTGTTGTATTACGACGGCGCCAACCTCAACGCGATTGCGGGCGTGGCGCGGCCCGGCGACATGGGCTTTGACGTGGTGCATATCAACCTGCACAAGACCTTCTCGACCCCGCACGGCGGCGGCGGGCCGGGCGCTGGCCCGGTGGGCGTCAAGTCGCATCTGGTTCCTTATTTGCCGATTCCGCTGATTGAGAACAACGGCGGCAAGTACGCGCTGAATTACGAATCCAAAAAATCCATCGGTCAGCTATCGACCTTCTTCGGCAACACGGGCATCGTCTTGCGCGCCTACGTCTACATGCGTATGCACGGCGCCGGGGGCATCCGCCAGAACAGCGTCCATGCGGTGTTGAATGCGCGCTATTTGAAATACAAGTTGAAAGATTTGATTCCAGCAGAGATCGACGCCGACAACATGCACGAGTTTGTCTTGACGCTGAAAGACAAAAAGCGTTTCGGCGATTTCAACGCGATGGCCTTCGCCAAAAACCTGATCGACCGAGGCTACCACGCGCCCACGGTGTATTTTCCGCTGATCGTCAAAGAGGCGCTGATGATAGAACCGACCGAGACCGAATCAAAGCGCACGTTGGACGAGTTCGCCGCAGTCGTCGCGGACATTATGGCGGAAGCGAAAGCCGACCCCGAGAAGGCGTTACACGCGCCTTATACCACGCCGGTGCGCAAGTTGGACGAAGTCACCGCCGCGCGTCAGCCCGTGTTGACCCAACCGTGTTTGGAGTAGCACTGTGGGTTTAATCTAATTCGGATTTAATTCCCCGCCCCTTGGGGCAATGTCATTGACTTAAGGGGTGGCAAGGGCAAGGCTGAGTGGAACGAAGCCAGCCCTTGATGTAAATCTGATCCCCCTGGCGCTTTCAGCGCCGTCCCCCATGCCAAAATTGGTTTTTCGATTGTTCATAGGTTGTAATACTTTTCGGTATCATTTTTGGTTCTTCCGTAAATTGGATACTTTTTTTATTTCGCTGCATGTGGCATGGGTACAACTCTGCTCGCTTCGGGGTTCTTCATTCCTACCGAAGTAAAAAACAATCGAACCCAGAACCTTGTAGGGGCGCAACACGTTGCGCCCGAATCCCCCCTGGCGCTTTCAGCGCCGTCCCCCCTTAAAAA
>JAVCCE010000048.1 GCA_030765645.1 Candidatus Hinthialibacter antarcticus
AAAGCCCGCACTGAAGCGAGCAGAGTTGTACCCATGCCATACACAGCGAAAGATTAAGTATTGATGAAGAGGCTTCTATAAATCT
This sequence comes from Candidatus Hinthialibacter antarcticus, assembly GCA_030765645.1. NCBI lineage: Bacteria > Candidatus Hinthialibacterota > Candidatus Hinthialibacteria > Candidatus Hinthialibacterales > Candidatus Hinthialibacteraceae > Candidatus Hinthialibacter > Candidatus Hinthialibacter antarcticus. Next base: position 86 of record JAVCCE010000048.1, read on the forward strand.
CAATTCTATTTGTGAAAAAGTATCCAAATACCGGATGAACCAAAAACATAAAGGAACAACGAAAGCAGATATGAGAAATATCCAGTTCAATTGTGTATTGTATTTCGCGTTATTGATCTCCGCAGCAATCGCGGGTTATAACGTCCAGGCTCAACCCAGCGAAGCCACTGCGGTTGTCTCATCCACTCAAGTTTCAAGCGCAACCGTCGCCACAGAAATTGACCCGAAAGTAAAAATTGAACAACTTCAGGGCAAGCGCAAATCCCTGCAAGAACAGATCGCCGCGAAACAAGCCGCCGCGAAAGAGGTTGGCGACGCCACCGCCGCCGCGCCCATCGTCCGCCAGGTTGAAATGCTTCAAACCATCGACCTGATCCAAGGCCAGAGAATCTCAGCCTATGAACAATGGATATCCTTAAATGACCAGTTAAAGCAAGCAAAAGAAGAATTAGAAAAACTGAAAGAAACTCCCCAAGAAGGAGAATCTTCTTTTTTAGAATATAACCGCCTGCGAGAACAATTAACGGTTGAAGAAGGCCGTAAAGACACCATCACCAATCGTATCGAGTTAGCGCAAAACTCTTTAAAGCAAGCGCAAAGCCAGTTGGAACAACGCACAACGCAACTCGCGCAAATTCGGGCGAAATCAGAAAGCGCCGAAGAGGAAGCCGTCCGTATGCAACTGGCGTCGGACATGCTCGCATCCCAATACCAGATTCGCGCCGCCTCAGAAACGATCCAACTGCGAAAGATCGACCAGCACAATGAAGAATCCGGGCGCGAGGTCTATCAAGCCAAGTTGACGCTGCTGCAAGAGCGCGTGAAGCGCATTGAACAGAATGTCGTCTTTTCTCAGGAAGACCTACAAGACCAAAAAAACCGCTTGGCCAAAGAAGAATTCACTCTCGGCCAGGAACTCGACAAAGCACAAAAAGCCAAAACGAAAATCCAGGCGAAACTCGATAGCGCCAATCTGAGGCGAACCGCAGCGGCCGCTTCTACGCCCGCGCTGGATGAAGAAGTCAACGCCAAGCAATTCGAGATAGATACGGTCAATATCCGAATTGAGAGCATCAACTCAAACCTGAAATGGATCCCGGTTCGGACATCGCTTTGGCAAAAGCGTTTTGACGTGTTTAACGAGACGGTGGAAGAAACCACCATGCTCGAATGGAAGCAGGAAATCAGCACCAACATCGAGACCCTGAACCAAAGCAGCCGCAGCATTGGATTTTCGCTGGAAGAAAAACAGTCGCGCATCACCACCATTCGAAATAGCCTCAGCAATTTGTCCACCGAAGCCAGCGACGCCAAAAAATGGCTCGAAGAACAAATTACCTTTCTCGATCAGTCGATTTCGCTCTATCGCGAGCGCCAAAGCCAGTTAGAGTCGGTGCGTCGGCTGCATAATAAATTACTCGATGAAATCAACGAAAAAATTTCTCAGCAAACCTGGGATGAATACATCCACACGCTTCTTGAGAAGGAGTACTACCTAAATTCGGCCCGCGCATGGTTCTATGCGCTGACGGTTGGCTTCATCATTTTCATTATTTGCTACCTTATCCGTTGGGTCGTAACATGGCGGTTACGGCGATTGGCCAAAGACAGCAAAAGCGCGGTCACGCCCGTCGCCAGCGAAACCGTCAAGCGCATCAAACCGCTGTTCTTCCTAGTGCTCGCGGTGTATATCGCCTCCAAAATGCTGATCTTGTATGAGGGCTACCCCACCTACATGAACAGGCTGTTTATCATCGCGCTGATTATGCAATGCGCGATCATCACCAGTTATTACTTAAAGCAATGGATTCTCAAATATCTTCTGACGAAATCCAAACGCGACGAAACCAGCATGAGCGCTATGGCCATTTTCAATTTTATCGGCCAGCTATCGCTCTGGGCCATTACCCTCATTCTCGTTATACAAAACATGGGCTACGACGCCACCGGCCTGGTCACGGGTCTCGGCATTGGAGGTATTGCCATTGCGTTGGCGGTGCAGAAGGTGCTCGGAGATTTGTTCGCCTCGCTTTCCATCGTACTCGATAAGCCCTTCGTCCACGGCGACTTCGTTATCTTTGACACCTTTCTCGGAAACATTGAACATATCGGCATCAAATCGACCCGCATCCGCAGCCTGACCGGCGAGCAGATCGTCTGCTCCAACAGCGACCTGCTCAATGCCCGCATCCGTAACTTCAAACGCATGCACGAACGCCGAATCGTGTTTGCGCTGGGCGTGACTTATCAAACATCAGCGGAGCAACTGGAAAAGATTCCCGGGTACATCCGCGAGATTGTTGAGTCAAAAGACACAGTCCGCTTCGACCGCGCTCATTTTAAGGCGTACGGCGATTTTTCATTGAATTTTGAAACGGTCTATTATGTCCTTTCGCCCGACTACCCCGTTTATATGGATATTCAACAAGACATCAACCTGAGGTTGTATCGTAAATTTGAGCAGGAAGGCATTGAGTTCGCCTATCCGACCCAAACCGTTTTTGTCGAAAAAGGCGACGGCGGCCCTGACGCCAATTGGCAGCCCCCGTCAGAACCAAGCCAATAATTAAGGTTCATCCGGTAAGTGAGTACTTGCATTGATGGATGGCCATAATTTTGTTTAAGAAAACGTATTCGGGCATATTAAAAATTGACGAACCAATCAGGCATGGGTGCAACTCTGGGAGCGCCTGTGCATAAGGGCCTGAAAGCCCGCACTGAAGCGAGCAGAGTTGTACCCATGCCACACACAGCGAAAGATCAAGTATTGATGAAGAGGCTTCTATAAATCTCAATTCTATTTGTGAAAAAGCATCCAAATACCGGAAGGACCATAATTAACGCTTTACGCCAGGCAGTCGAACAGCCTGCCTGGCGTATTTGATAATAAATGCACTTCACGTCTTTTTCATTTTCAAACACCAAGTACAATTTACAAAGATTCGTGCCTTGTTTGGAATCGACTTTGACAGCGTTGAAAGAACAATGCGTTGCAAACGAAGACGGAAATTGCCTTCGAAATCCAACCGCAGCCCAATGACGTCACCTGCGGCCCGACCTGCCTCCAGGCGGTGTATCAATATTACGGCGACGACATACACCTCGACCAAGTGATTCGGGAAACGCCCAAGTGCGACGACGGCGGTACGCTAGCCGTCTTGCTGGCGCAACACGCCTTGATGCGCGGCTACAAAGCCACCATCTATTCATACAACCTGCAAGCCTTCGACCCCACATGGTTCAATTTGCCCGCCGAAGCAATCCAGCGGCAACTGGCCCGCCAATTAGCGTTCAAAACAGACCCAAAACTCCAATTTGTGATTTCGAGTTACATTGAATTTATTGAACGCGGCGGCGTGCTTCGCTTCGATGAGATCAAAGGCAGGCTGTTGCAAAAATACTTGACCCGCGAGCGGCCCATCCTCACCGGGTTGAGCGCAACCTACCTCTATCAGTGCGCGCGCGAACGCCAGTCGGAAACCGACCCTCACGCTTCGGAATACGATGACCTGCGCGGCGAGCCGACCGGGCATTTCGTCATCTTGCGGGGGTACGACAAAGAAAGCCGCAAAGTGTTGGTCGCCGATCCGCTCTATCCCAACCCAATTCAGCCCAGCCAGAATTACGAAGTCGGCTTCGACCGGCTTATTTGTTCGATTCTCTTAGGGACGATCACGTATGATTCGAACCTGTTAATCATCGAACCGCGAGGCGATAAACACTAACCCACATGGACACGATCCTAGTTGTAAACAATCCCAAAAAATGGCGCCTACCCATACAAAACATCGAAACCGTTTCCGCCCGCGACTATTTGACGGCGGCGCACTATTTTGAACGGCGCGGCCTACACGTCATCAACCTATGCCGTTCTTACCGCTATCAGAGCCTGGGCTATTACGTCTCGCTGCTGGCGATTGCGCGGGGGCATAAGCCGTTCCCCAGCATCGAAACCATCCAGGACATGAAATCGCTTTCTATCTTGCGGGTTATCTCCGACGACATCGCTGAGTTGATCCAGAAGAGCCTCAAACCGCTGGCGTCCGACCGCTTTCAACTCAGCATTTATTTTGGCAAGAACCTGGCCAAGCGCTACGACCAATTGAGCAAACAGTTGTTTCGCTTGTTCCCGGCGCCGATGCTGCGGGCCGAATTCAGAAAAATTGACGATGAATGGACGCTGCACAACATCCGCCCAGTATCGAGCAAAGACGTTCCAGAAGAGCATTACAGTTTCGTAACGGAACAAGCGCAACGGTATTTTTCGACGCGGCGCCGCATATCAAAAACCGCCCAACCGCGTTTTGATTTAGCCATTCTTCATGATCCCGAAGAAATCGATCCGCCTTCGAACGACAAAGCGCTGGAGATGTTTACGCGCGCGGCCCGAAAAGTTGGCTTTCGCGTGGAATATATCGAAAAAGACGACTACGAATTCATTCCCCAATTCGACGCGCTATTCATTCGCGAGACCACCAACGTCAACCACCACACCTACCGGTTTTCGCGACGCGCAGCGGCGGAAGGCCTGGTGGTGATGGACGACCCCGCGTCGATCCAAAAATGTTCAAACAAAGTGTTCCTCGCGGAACTGCTGACCCGCAACCGCATCCCCCACCCCAAGACGCTGATTCTACATAGCGACAATCGCGACTTGCTGGCGGAGACCATTGGCTTCCCGTGCATCATCAAAAAGCCGGACAGTTCGTTTTCGCAGGGCGTTTATAAAGCGAATTCGCAAGAAGAGCTCGACGCGCTTCTCGATACGCTGTTCGCTTCGTCCGATCTGCTCATCGCCCAGGAATTTCTGCCGACGCCTTTCGATTGGCGGGTGGGCGTTCTTGACCGCAAGGCGCTCTACGTCTGCAAGTATTACATGGCGGGCGGACATTGGCAGATTCAAAATAACAACCTGACCGGTGAAATGAAATACGGCGAAGTGGGCGCCTGTCCATTCGACTCTGTACCGCCAGCGGTCATCAAGTGCGCCTTACGCGCCGCTAACGCCATCGGCGACGGGCTATACGGCGTCGATCTGAAACAGATCGGCTCCAAAGTGCGCGTGATCGAAATCAACGACAACCCCAGCATCGAACACGGCTTTGAAGACCAGGTGCTCAAAGACCACATTTACTCCACCATCATGGCGTCGTTCTTACGCCGGGTGGAAGAACGAAAGTCACTTACATGACATGGCATTTATTTGAAGGCTACGGCGTCGAGTTGGAATACATGATAGTGGAGCAGACGAACGGACGCGTTGCGCCGATTTCCGACTGGCTGCTGCATTCATTTTCTGGAACCTACGAATCGGAAATCGAAGGCGACGGCTTAAACTGGTCGAACGAGTTGGTCTTGCATGTCATCGAACTCAAAACCCAAGGCCCCGAACCATCGCTGCAACCGCTCGCGCAAGCCTTTCAGAAAAACGTCGGCGCCATCAACCAACGGCTGCAAGAAAAAAGCGCGCGCCTGATGCCTACAGCGATGCACCCCGGCATGGTCCCCGAACGCGAAACCAAACTATGGCCGCACGAATACAACCAGGTCTATGAAGCCTACAACCGCATTTTCGATTGCCGGGGCCACGGCTGGTCGAACCTGCAAAGCGTCCACATCAACCTCCCGTTCGCCAACGATGACGAGTTTGGACGCCTGCACGCCGCCATCCGTTTGATTCTGCCCATCTTGCCCGCATTGGCCGCCAGCAGCCCATTGGTTGAATATCAAGCCAACGGCGTTCTCGACAATCGCATGAAGTATTACGCCGTCAATTCAGCGAAGGTGCCGTCCGTCACCGGCAAAGTGGTTCCTGAAGCGGTGTTTTCTAAAGCCGATTACGAAGCCCAAATTTTGCAGAAAATTTATCGGGACATCGCGCCGTTTGATCCAGAAGAAACCTTGCAGGATGAATGGTGTAACGCGCGCGGCGCCATTGCGCGCTTCGACCGCAACGCCATCGAAATTCGCGTACTCGACATTCAGGAATGCCCTTTGGCGGACATAGCAATCGCGTGGTTGATCGTTTCAAGTTTAAAAGCGCTATGCAATGAGATTGCTTGCTCATATCAAACGCAGCAATCATTTCACGAAGACGGGCTGGCTGCCATTCTCCAACATTGCGTAACGCGTGGCTTGAACGCCGACATTGAAGACGCCGCCTATTTGCAAGTATTCGGTTTAAACAATCAAAACAGCGCATCCGTTCGCGAATTGTGGCAACGCCTGTTTGACGCCGCCAAACAAAACGCCGCACCGGGAGACGAACCATTCTTCGCGCCCATTGAGATCATCTTAAAACAAGGCAACTTATCGACGCGCATTCTCAACGCCGTCGGCGACGCGCCACCGCCCTCTTCAATTGACGCCGTCTACGCGCAATTATGCGATTGCCTGTCAGAGGGGCGCCTGTTTGTTGGATAACCTTATCATCACCTGCGAACATGCGGGCAATCACATCCCCAAGCGCTATCAGCCTCTTTTCGCCGAATACGGCGAATTGTTAGGTTCGCATCGCGGCTATGATCCGGGAGCATTGATGGCGGCGAAAAAAATGGCGGAGCATTTCGAAGCGCCTTTATTCTCAACCTCCATTTCGCGCCTGCTCATTGACTGCAACCGCAGCCTGCGCCACCACCATTTGTTCAGCGATATTTCCAAAGCGCTGCCGGACAGCGAGCGCGAACAGATTATCAATGACGTCTATCTCCCCTATCGCAATCAAGTCATCCAGACAATACGCGCATTCAAAAACCAACGCCGCAAGGTCATCCACATCAGCGTCCATTCATTTACGCCGTCGCTAAATGGGGCCAACCGCAATGCCGATATTGGATTGCTGTACGACCCAAGCCGCGCGCCGGAGCACAAGTTCTGCACCCACTGGCGCAATGAACTTCGCAAACAGGCGCCGCGTTGGGCCGTGCGGATGAATTACCCCTATCGGGGCATCGCAGACGGCTTCGCCACCGCGCTGCGCAAGCAATTCACCAAAAACCAATACATCGGCGTCGAGTTAGAACTCAACCACGGCCTGTGGTTCGAAGACAAGCCGCAATGGAACGCGATGGTGAATGATTGCATCAACGCCCTCAGCGCCGACCTGCCTCAAGCCACCCCTTAGCCTCTCATCCGTTACCACGCCATTAGACGCGAACGCATAAAATGCGATACCCTATCGTAGGAATGTAAAAAAATAGGGGACGGATACGATGCGTTATCTAACCAGAAATTTTCGCAAAATTATCATCGCGAGCCTGCTGGTGAATTCACTCTTCGTCAGTTCGGATGAAGAACCATTTATCCTTCCGCCTTCGCAGCCAGAAGAATCCTACGTCTACAAACAAACCCCACAGGGCGAACTGAAAATCCATTTCAATTTTCCGTCAGACTGGAAACTCGAAGACAAACGCCCCGCTATTGTATTCTTTTTTGGCGGCGGTTGGGTTGGAGGTTCCATTGATCAATTCGCCTACCAAGCCGCCTATTTTGCACAACGCGGCCTAGTCGTAGCGCGGGCTGACTACCGGGTGCACTCTCGCCACGCGACCTCCGCCACCGAATGTGTTGAAGACGCCAAGAGCGCCGTCCGCTGGCTGCGCGAAAAAGCCTTCACCCTCGGCATCGACGAGAACCGCATCGTTGCGGCGGGCGGTTCAGCGGGAGCGCACATCGCCGCTTGCGCATACACCGTCGATGGTTATGACGCGCCGACAGAAAACGCCGCCGTCTCATCCAAGCCAAATTTGCTTGTATTGTTCAACCCTGTTTTGGATGTACTCGCCCCACGTTGGAGCAAGCGCGTCGATTCGCCCGAAACCGCCAAAGCGATCTCGCCTCTACATACATGGAGCGAAGAGACCCCGCCTGCGATTCTATTTTTCGGCAAAGACGATTCGCTGTTTGCGCCCGCCGTCGAATTAATGAAAACCGCCCGCGACTTGAAAGCGCCCGTCACGCTTTACACCGCCGATGGCGAACGCCACGGCTTCTTCAACAAACAGCCCTGGCTCGATAAAACATTATTTCTCGCCGACCAGTTTTTGATCGACAATGGCTACCTCGACGGTGAACCGCTGAATGCCCCCAGTCCATTAGCGGCAATGACAAAATATGACTCCGACGAATCCAACGCCGACGAATCAATCAAGACGGGGGTTTATCAAGCGCATTACAATGACCATCACCCTCTAGCCAACGTAGTAGAACTCAACAAACGCTTTCGACTGGGGATCAAACTACGCGCCATCGGCCCCAAGCCGCAACTCTACGCCTATGATATTGGAGATGAATCATTTGAGGTTTATGTCCCTGAAGATTACGATGCGAAAACGCCCTACGGCCTGCTAGTCAATATCTCGCCCAGCGAAAGCGGCAAGCCTCCGTGGGAAGAACTTCCCGAAGAATTAAAAGATCGCAAGATGATCTTCATCGGCGCTAACAACTCCGGCAACCGCCATGACGTATTCGTCCGGCGCGTCCCCCTCGCGCTCGACGCCGCCCACAACATTCAGAAGCGCTATAACATTGATGAAGACCGCGTTTTTGTATTTGGAATCTCCGGCGGCGGCCGTACATCCAGCATGACGGCGTTTCATCACCCCGACGTGTGGAAAGGCGCCGCGTTCATCATCGGCGTGAACTACTGGGACGACATGCGCAACCCCGAAGAGACCCGGGTAAAATGGAAGTCGAGTTTCAATAAGCCGGAACCGCAATACCTTCGTATGGCGGCGGAAAACGGGCGCTATGTATTTCTCACTGGCGACCATGACGGCAACCGCGCTCAGACTCGATACTATTACGAACGCGGCTATAGCAAATTACTCAACAACGCCATTTATCTTCAAGTTCCCGACATGGGCCACCAACGCCCGCCGTTTGAATGGATGCTCAAGACGCTTGATTACATCGACCCGCAAAAATAAATACTAAACCCCTTCGACAGTGTCATTGACTTTAGACTTTTAGCCCCCCTTTTTAAGGGGGGGGACGGCGCTGAAAGCGCCAGGGGGGATTTCAAAACAGCACAATTAAAGCGATACGTTCAAACTTAGTTTCAAGGGCTGGCTTCATTTTATTCAGCCTTGGCTCGCCACCCCTTACGTCAATGACATTGGAATTAGAGGGGGGGGGCGTCTCTGTGAGCGCCTGTGCAAAAGGGCTTGAAAGCCCGCACCGAAGCAAGCAGAGTTGTACCCATGCCAGCAATATTTTTGGTATTAAAGTGCAATGAATAATCCCGCCGCAAGCAGCAGGGTATCAAATCAAGTATTTAGAGTAGTTACCAGAAAACTATGCGGATTGAGTTTTCATAACTGTATCTATCGCTGAGCCCCTGCCTGCGCGCTTACCGCACAGTAAGGCATGGGTGCAACTCTGAGAGCGCCTGTGCATAAGGGCCTGAAAGCCCGCACCGAAGCAAGCAGAGTTGTACCCATGCCTTTCGCAACGAAAGTGCAAATTATTCTGAGATGGCTTCAAGTATTTAATGTGATGTGTTGAATAAACAAAAACGCCCGGAGAGTTGAATCCTCCGGGCGCGATATCCGCTATTGTTACATTTAACTTACGCCGAGGCGTAGGGGCATTGGAAGATGCCGTCCAGTTCAGGGTTCGCGACGGAGTATTGCTTCTGACGTTCTTCAAAGACCGAGAGGCTGCTCGAAGCGATTTCTTTCAGCGCCGTCAGTTCATCATCACTAACTGGCTGGTACGTTTTCGCCGCAATCAGCGCTTTCTCAAAGAGATCAAGAAACCCCGGCGGGAACCCGATCACGACGCCCGGCTGCGACAAGGTATAGCGAACCGCCATGTTGACCTTGTCCTGGTCCTCAATCGGGCGATACCACCACTTGCGCGTACGCTCGACGCCTTCAGGCCAGTTGCCGCCGCACATCGGCTTGATCGCCAACACCGCCGCGCCGATTTCATCCGCTTTGTCCATCACTTCGTCGCCAAAGCCGAACGCATAGTTTTCGATAAAGTTAATCGGGAACATCACCGTATCGAAATTATAATTTTCCATCGCGAGCAACGCGCTTTTGGTCGTGTGAGCCGAGAAGCCCAAGAAACGCACCTTGCCCTCTTCTTTGGCTTTGAAAAACGTCTCCATCGCGCCGTTGGGGCCAAACGCCTCTTTGACTTCATCGGTGGTACGCAAATGGTGCATCTGATATACGTCGAAGTGGTCGGTTTTGAGGCGCTCGAGCGAACGCTCGAGTTCTTCGCGGGCGCCGTCTTTTGTGCGCATTTTGGTCTTGCAGGCCAGCAGGTACTTGCTGCGGTCGACGCCGACCAGCGCCTTGCCGAGTTTGATTTCCGCATCGCCGTTGCCGTAGGCGGGCGCAGTGTCCAGATAATTCACGCCGCGCTCAATCGCGCTTTGTACGCTTTGGTTGCAGGCATCCTGTTCGCCGTGAATCAACGCCAGCGAGGAATAACCAATAATCGAAACCTTCTCGCCGGTACGCCCCAACATGCGATAAGGAACGCCGTGAACGCGGTCAACAATGCCGTCGCCAGCGCCCCAAACAGAGGAGGAGACCATCCCCATCGCGGCTCCGCCCGCCAATCCGCTCGATAATTTCAAAAAAGGCCGTCTTTTCATAGCACACCATCCAAATAAAGATATTTTATAGATACGTCTATTTTTAGCAATATTTTGTTCCCATATTCGCATAAACTATCCATTTTGAATAGCATTTACTACCAGATTGGCGTAAAAAATACCAATTTGTTGGAACCGGGAAATTCAACGGATGTAAAAAAAATAAAAAAACTGTTTCTTTTTTCCTAGAAATGAGTATACTACCGGAAATGCAACTCTTTCTGCCATACCGGAACACCCAAATGAACACCAGGTTTTACCAGTTGTTGTTTTGGCGTCCCTCCCAGTATCAAGAAAAGAGAAGCAACATACTAGTAGTAGGAGGCCATCAAAATGGCAACAGGTAAAGTGAAGTGGTTTAACGAGCAAAAAGGTTACGGTTTCATCGAACAAGAAGACGGTCAAGAATTCTTTGTCCATCACACAGGCATCGCTGGCGACGGTTTCAAGAACCTCTATGAAAACCAAGCCGTTGAGTTCGATACCGAACAAGGCGAAAAAGGCCCCAAGGCTGTTAACGTCAAAGCCGTCGGCTAATACGCACCCTCACCACGAACACAAAAGCCGCGATGAAAATTCATCGCGGCTTTTCTTTTGCTATTTTGTTATGAAATTCACATGCGCTTGACCCGCCCTGACGAACTGGTGTGGGCCTCAACCGAGGGATTGCCGCGATAATAGACGCCGCCGCTGCTCGAACAATCAGCCTTGAGCGACTCCGAAACATGGACCCAAGCGCCGCCGCTGCTGCTGCAATGAGCAACAACATCCTGGAACATCACATCCGCTGCTTTAAAATTACCGGAACTGCTGCATTTCACATCCAGGCGATCAACCCTTCCCTCTTCAATATGGATATCGCCCGAACTGCTGATATTCGTCTCGACTCTGTCTGCGTTTAATGAGCCGAGCAAAACTCCGCCCGAACTGCTTACTTTTATATACGCTTTTTGCGTCTTCAAACCGTCCATTTTGAGGCCGCCCGAAGAACTGACCTTGATCTCGAATGAATCGGTTTCAATGAAAGGCGCCACCGCTTTGCCGCTACTCGATAAAGCAATCGCCTCTAAATCGGGCGTGGTCACCGTATATCGCAGTTTAACGCTGGGGCGCAAATTAACGCCGCGTTCTTTATAGATTTGGAGTTCGCCGTTTTCGATTTCGGTGTGAATATAAGGCAGGATGTTATCGTCGCCTTCAACCACAACCTCCGTTCTGGGGCCGAGTTGAAGCGTCATTTCGCCAACCGTTCTCAAAGAAACGCGTTGGAAACTCCCTGAAACATCGCGCTCTTCAACCGCTGCGTCGCCAGAGCCGTAAATCCGTTTTTGACTTGAATAATCATCAATGTCACACGCGCCAATCATCCCAACAATAACTGCAATGGTTCCAATCAGTAAATTCCGGTTCATCATTTCCCCTCCTCTGTTGAGACGCACCGATACACCCGTCCCTATCAAGCAATACGCATGAGAAGCGCGTTTCATTCAATAAAAATGCACATCAAAGTATTTTTTGCCAAACGCTCTATCCATTGAGAAAACCGCGCTCAATCAAGGGCTGAACTCGCTTTGCTCATTCTTGCCCTTGCCACCCAACCGTATTTTTTCATCAATGAGTAAGCCTCTGAAGCGCGTGTGCAACTCTGGGAGCGCCTGTGCAATAGGGCCTGAAAGCCCGCACCGAAGCGAGCAGAGTTGTACCCATGCCGCATGTAACGAAAGACCAAGTATTTATGAGATGATTTCTATAGTGGTTGCCAGAAACATGTGCGGATTGAGTTTTCATTACTGTATCTATCGCTAAGCCCCTACGGGCGCGCTTAACGCACAGTAAGGCATGGGTGCGACTCTGGGAGCGCCTGTGCAAAAGAGCCTGAAAGCCCGCACTGAAGCGAGCAGAGTTGTACCCAGGCCGCAGCAACGAAAAACCAAGTATTTATGAGATGCCTTCTAGAAATCGCGATGCAATTGATGGAAAAGTAACCGGTTTTCGGAGCCCCCCCCCAAAAAAAAATTGCCCCTCCTTTCGGAGGGGCGTGGGAAAACTATATGGGATGGAAAGGAGAGGTTCGGGACAGGCCCGATACCCGCCTAGCGTTCTTTTTTCAAATTACTGAACAACGACTTAGACATCGGCGGCAATGACTTGCCTTTGTCTGAGCGGGAGCGTTCGGCAAACGCCGAAGTCGGTGCGCTGGCTTTTTCAGCAAAAACCAATTCACGCAAATCATCAGGATCGCCTTCAACGGTTTCGCTCAGGCCTTTTTTCTCGACGTAGGGCAGCGGCCCTTTGAGAGCGTGGCCGCGTTCCTGCATCACCGGACGTTCATCGCGCGCCGTCTTCTTATAATCGCGGCGTTCGATCTGGTTGGCGCCGGTTGCGAGAATGGTCACCTTCATTTCATCTTGCATGTCGTTGTCGATCACAACGCCGAAGATCACGTTGGCGTCTCCATCGGCGCGGTCGCGAATGTGTTTCGAGATGGCCTTGTCGATCTCAAGCAGTTTGATATCGGCGCCGCAAGTGATATTGATGAGGATGCCCTTGGCGCCTTCGATGACTTGCTCTTCCATCAATGGGCTGCTGGAGGCTTGCTTGAAGGCTTCTTCGGCGCGGTCGTTGCCATGACCGTAACCAACGCCCATCACCGTCGAACCGGCGGAATCCATGATGGATTTGATATCGGCGAAATCGAGGTTGATGAGACCAGGCCGCGTAATCAGGTCGGCGATTGACTGGACGCATTGCTTCAAGACGTTGTCCGCCACCTTGAACGCATCCAACAATGTGGTGCTTTCGTCAACGACATTAATCAAACGCTGGTTGGGAACGGTAATCAGCGTATCGACTTTTTTGCGTAGAATCTGTTGGCCTTTTTCGGCGTGGCTGCGACGAATCGAGCCTTCAAAGTCGAACGGCTTGGTGGTAATCGCCACCGACAACGCGCCCATTTCTTTGACAATGTCCGCCACCACTGACGACGCGCCAGTGCCCGTACCGCCGCCGAGGCAAGCGGTGATAAACACCAGGTCGGCGCCTTCGAGTTCGCGGCGAATCAATTCGCGGTCTTCGTTCGCGGCCTGTTCGCCAAGCACCGGATTGGCGCCCGTGCCCAAGCCTTTGGTGATGCTTTTTCCGATATGGATTTTACGGGGCGTTTTGGCGCGTTGAATGGCCTGCACGTCGGTGTTCAATACAATGAACTCAACACCGTCCAGGGCGCCGTCGCCCATTCCATCAACCGCGTTGCTGCCGCCGCCGCCAATGCCGACCACGGTAATTTTCGGCCCGCCGCGCAATTGTTGGACTTGTTCTTCGTCCGCCAGTTCAATCCGTCCGCGACGTCTTGCGTCGCCGTCGTCTTCGGGCTGGTTCCCGTAGTCGCTGCTATTTGCGAATTCAATATTCATCAGATCGTCCTCCTGGGGGCTCTATTTATAATTTGAAAAAATTCAATTTTTGCCGTCATCCATTTGGGGCTGCCGCGAACTTCGTTGCCCAAAGCGACGGCGATTAAAACGCCTCGTTTAACCATCGCGTCGCCTTTCGCCAAATTCGTTTGATTCCCGCGCCATAGAGCGCATCATTTTCATCGCGTTTTTCAAAACCAAAATGCAACAACCCGACCGCCGAGGCATAGCCCGGGCTGGTGATGAGTTCTTCAAAGCCGACCACCCCGTTGGGGTAGCCGATGTTGATTTCTTTCTTGATGATGGACTGCGTTTTTTCGCGCATCCCGTCGAGCAGCGAACAACCGCCGGTCAACACCACCCCGCCGTACAAGGCGCTGAGCAAATCACGCGCGCGCAGCGAGCGGGTCACTTCATCGAGAATCTGCTCGACCCGCGCTTCGATGACTTCGCAAAGGCGGCGGCGTTTGACCACGATGGTGCGCCGGTTTTTAAAGCGCACCACTTCCAGCCGTTCTTCTTCATCAATGGATTCAGAAAACGCCGAGCCGGAATACTTTTTCAAGTTCTCTGCGTTCTCAAACGGCGTCTGAAAATAGTGATTGATGTCGCGGGTGATATCGCGCCCGCCCACGTTCAACGTCTCGCTGTGTTCAATAAATCCCTCATAAAACACCAGCACCGAGGTGGTATCGCCGCCGATGTCAATCAGGGCGATGCCCGTCATCTTTTCTTCATCCGTCAGCACCGAATAACACGACGCGATCGGTTGAAACGCGAACCGTTCCACCTGAAAGCCCGCTTTGACGACGCAACGGCGTAAGTTCTTCAACACCGACTGCCGCCCGACGATGAGATGGATATCGGCTTGCAGTACGCTGCCTTCCATGCCCAGCGGCTCGCGGATATTTTGCGCTTCATCCAGGCGGTAGCCCCGGGGAATCGCATGAACCATGTCGTAATCTTTGGGCGTGGATTTTTGAATCGCCGCCTGCTTGCAGCGTTCAATGTCTTCATGAGTGACAGCGCGGCCATGCCGCGACAACACCACAGAGCCAGTGCAATTCTGGCTTTGCACAAACACGCCCGACACGCCGACCACCGCGCTGCGAATATCCAACCCGGAGGTTTGGCTCAGCGCCTTGGCGCCCGCATGAGAAATCGAAGACACGATCTCTTCTAAATTCACCACGCCGCTGGCCGCCATGCCTTCGCAGGGGTGAATGCCGACCCCGACCACTTCAATGGCGCCGCGTTCATTGCGCTGCGCTGCGACGGCGCATACTTTGGTCGCGCCAATGTCAATGGCTAATAAGCCGTCGCGTTGATAGGTTTGGTTCATAGTTCCATTGCCGCCGCTTGCGTCAACAAGCCCTGGTTTCCGTATAATTTTTTCCACGCCTGACCGTCGCGTTCGTCCCAACGCACGGCAAATCCATGTTCAGGAAAACGGGCGTCCACATAAATCGCCCGCAGATTTTCCGTTTCCAATACTTCCCAAAACGCTTTGAGTTGCGCCACGAGGTTGGGAGACTCCACATCACGCAACACAATCACGCCAGCGCGGCGCCGGGGATGAAGCGCCATGTTTCCATTGTCGCGAAATTCCAACTCTGTGATCTCCGCCGCCAGCGCCGGCGCTTCCTCGGCCAACCGTTGGGTAAGCGCCAAGCCCGCCAACACCCGCTCATCTTCAATCACGGCGCCGGGCGTTACGACAGAAACCACGCCGGACACGAGCGGCTTGGACTGAATCAACGCAGCCAATCCTTGACGTTCATCCAGGCTTCGCATTTGCATCGAACCGTCCAGGTACGGCGGCAGCACCACACCGTTTGCATCAATGCCGTACATCCGCCCTTCGTCTGCATTCAACACAAACACCGCCGGGACGCGCTCTTCAATCACAATATGAATGCGGTGCGGCGGGATGCGTTGCACCGCGACCCGATGTACAACCGGGTGTTCTTCAATGCGCCGCCCCAATTCTTCTAATTTCACCAGCCAAAGGTTGGCGCCGGGCGCCAGGCCCGACCGCGCCCGAATTTCGTCTTCCTGGATTCGGCTTGCGCCCTCGATGGTGATTTGCTGAATCGAAAAATCCGATGAATTAAACAAATACTTAAACAGGTCCACGCTGAGCAAAATGATGCCCGCCAAGGTGGCGCCCATCAAAAAGACCCGGCAAACATAGCGGAGGTTGGTCGCAAAACGCTGATACGTCTTGCTCATCCATTCATTCATCGGACCGCCTCCGCCTTGGCTTCACGCAAACGCTCCAATAATTGGTCGCCCAACTTCCACACGTCGCCCGCGCCCATAGTGACGACCACATCGCCGTCGTGGGTCTCGCTGCACAAAAAATTCACCGCTTCGTCATGCTGGGGGATATACAACGCAGGCGAGCCGTTGTTTCGCGTCGGCTGCAAGAGCGCCTCGCCGCTGACGCCCGCAACAGGTTGCTCGCGGGCGGCGTAGATGTCGGTCAACACCACCAGGTCCAATCCCGTAAACGAACGCCCGAAATCGTCCAGCAATTTCAGGGTTCTTGAATATAAATGCGGCTGAAACACGCCAATCAACCGGTTGCGATAGCGGTCGCGCAGTCCCTGAATGGTGGCGCGAATTTCATTGGGGTGATGGGCGTAATCGTCCACCACGGTCACGCCGCGTACGCAGCCTTTTTCTTCCATGCGGCGCTGTACGCCTTCAAACGTCTTCAATGACTCCATCGCTTTCTCAATCGACAGCCCCGCCGCTTCGACCGCCGCCAGAACGCCCAACGCATTGTGGGTGTGGCAGCGCCCGCTGATTTGCAAGCGCATCGGGCCGCGCATTTCGCCGCGCACTACCACGTCGCAGCCCCAGCCGCGCGCATTGGCGTAATAATTTGTCCCGCATATATCGGCGTCTTCGGCGAAGCCGTAAGTCAACCGTTTTGGCCCGTTGGGCAGATTCAACTTGCGCGTGTATTTACAATCAGCAGAAGTCAAAATCCAGCCGTCTTTATGAACGCCCGCGAGAAATAGTTCAAATTGTTCGATGATGTCGTTGATGCCTTCGTAGTGGTCGAGGTGGTCGGCGTCGATGTTGTTCACCAACGCGATTTCTGGTTTGAGATAGATGAATGAACCGTCGCTCTCGTCGCCTTCGGCGATGGCCCATTCGCCTTTGCCCAGCAGGCTGTTGCCGCCCAATTGGCGTACGTCGCCGCCGATGTAAGCGCTGGGGTCTTCGCCTAATCCGAGAAAGACATGAGTCAGCATGGCGGTGAGCGTGGTTTTGCCGTGTGCGCCGGACGCAACGATGCCGCGCTTTTCGTTGACCAATGCGCCCAACATGCGCGCGCGCGCCCACACCGGGACGCCCGCCGCCTCCGCCGCCTTGCGTTCGGGGTTGTCGGGCGGGGCCGCCGAGGTAGCCACAACGAGGTCCACGCCGTTGATGTGTTCAGCGGCGTGCTCGTGGTATATTGTCACGCCCATCTCTTTGAGCCGTTCGGTCACGGCGTTTGACGCCGGGTCCGAACCGCTGACAGTACAGCCGCGAGCGAGCAACGCAGGCGCCAGAGCGCTTACGCCGATCCCGCCCGCGCCAATAAGATGGACGCGGTCCACTCCCCGTAGGGAGTCGCGGTCGTTCATTCCCTCAACCTCTCAAAAAAGCAATTAAATCGCGCGCGATACGTTCCGCTGCGTCGGCTTTACATAAATCCGCCGCCCGCTGGCCCATACCGCGCCGTAGTTCTTCATCATTTAATAAAGTGTCGAGCTCATCCGCCAACTGTTTCGCGGTGAGGCCTTTTTCTTCAATCACCAAGGCCGCCCCGGCGTCGGCAAACACTTTCGCATTGACCGCCTGATGATTTTCCGCCGCATACGGATATGGAACCAGAACGGACGGCGTCGCCCACAACGCCAACTCCGAAAGAGAACCCGAACCTGCGCGGCTGACGGCAATGTCCGTCTTGGCATACGCCGTAGCCATATCATCGAGATACGGAGCAAGCGTCACGCCATCCACCGACGGCAGCGACTGCGCCCACTCATAATTTTTTTGTCCGGTTTGCAGGAGCGCGTTAAACGAACGCCCACGCTCGCGCAGCAATCGAAACGCTTCCAGGCTGGCCTCAACCAGGCGTCGCGCGCCCTGGCTTCCGCCCATACTCAAAATCGCTGGAACGGCTCCCTCGCGATTGCGTTCACTATTTTTGTGCGCATCCAACATGTCTTTGCGCAACGGAAAACCGGATACCTGACAATTCACGCCCGTCAAATACTGCTGGGTAATTTCATACGTTACATAAACGGCGTCGCAGCTTTTCGCGAGTATTCGGTTGACCAAACCCGGCACGGTATTCTGTTCATGCAAGGCGGTCTTCCAGCCCAGCAGGCGCCCCGCCGCTAACGCGGGAGCCGACGCATAGCCGCCGACGCCGAACACCACGCCGCGCGACATCGTCCGCATTCGCAGCAAACAACGAACCACGCCGCTGAACGCCAACCAAAGCGCCTTCAAATTGCTCACGGTAATCTTGCGGCGCAGGCCTTGCAGCGTCAGCCCCATAAAGGGGATGCCGCGCGATTCGACCTCGCGCCGGTCGCGTTCCGCCTCGCGCCCGATAAACAACAGGGGCGCATCGGGGGCCAACGCGCGCACCGCCTGCGCCACCGCCAATGCGGGGTACAGATGGCCGCCCGTGCCGCCTCCGGTAATCACGATGGAACCAACCTGCGTCGAATTCAACGCAATCTCCTTCACCCTGTGCGCCGACGACTGGCCGGCGTCGAAGGTTCAATGTCAAACGTCTCTCGCGCAACGCGGACCATCAGCCCGATCATAATCATGTTGATAATCAGCGCCGATCCGCCGTAAGAAATAAACGGCAGCGCGATCCCGGTGGTGGGGACGCTGCCCGTGACGACGGCAATATTTAACGCGGACTGAAATCCGATCGCGGTCGCGCAGCCGACGCACAATAACGACCCAAACGGGTTTTCGCAGCGAATCGCGATCCAGTAACCGATCAACACAATCAGCAAAAACGCCGCGATGAGGACCGCGCAATTGATAAACCCAAGTTCTTCGCCAATGATGGCGAAAATAAAATCGGTATGCGATTCGGGCATAAAACCCAGTTGCTGAACGCCGTTGCCGATTCCTTCTCCAGTCAAACCGCCGTGCGCAAAACCGATCTTGGCTTGCAGCACCTGATAGTATTTTGTGTTCGCGTATTTTTCGGGTTCCATAAAAGCGGTGATGCGCTGCCACAAATGCGGCTTGCTATATAACGCGGCGCCAATCGCCGCAACAAATGCGACCGCGCCGGGAACCATGTGCATCATTTTTCCGCCCGCGCAAAACCATAACGCAATCGCGACGATGCCGATAAAGAACGCCGTTCCGTGGTCAGGCTGCAAAAGAATGAGTCCCAACGTGAATCCAACCAATAGCATCGGAAAAAACACGCCGCGAAAAAATGAACCCATCTGTTCGCGCCGCTCGGCCCAAACCGCCGCGAGATAAAAAATCACCGCGATTTTCGTCACATCAGACGGTTGAAAACGAAAGCCCACGTTTAACCAGCGTTGCGCCCCCTTGGCGGAGTCGCCCATCGGGGTCAACACCAACGCCAGCAAAATCAGATTCACAATCATGATGGGACGCGCCCAGCGTTCCCACTGGTTATAATCCGCCGTAGCGAAATACGTAAAACACGCCAAGCCGATGCTGAAACGTATCAACTGCCGCCCCATAAATTGATAGACGTTGGTATCGGGGTTCCTCAACATCATAAATTGGCTGGAACTCAACACCATCACCAGCCCTAATAAAATCAGGCCAAGCATAAGCACCATCAGCGAGCCGTTTATCAGCGAGTCGGAGCGAATCATACCTGGCGCTCCTTCACGGCGCGTTTAAAACATTCGCCGCGCTCTTCATAATTGGCGAACATGTCCCAACTGGCGCAGGCCGGAGACAGCAACACCAAGTCGCCTGGCTTCGCATCGTTGGCGGCATGGGCCGCAGCGTCTTCTAACGAGCCTTCGCGATGGACTTCAATGATTGAACCCCACGCGTCTTCAAATTGCTGCGCGTCGCGTCCAATCAAATAGGCGCTGGCGACTTTCTCGCGCAGCAGCGGTTCGAGCGTCGTCAGATCATCGCCCTTCGCCATGCCCCCGGCGATTAAGCGCACCGGGCCTTGCAGCGAACGCAGCGCCGCTTCGAGCGCATGAACATTGGTCGCTTTTGAGTCGTTATAAAATTTCACGCCGTTGATTTCAGCGACGAATTCCAATCGGTGCGGCAGCGCCTGAAACGTCTTGACCGCCTGCGCAGCGTCTTCTAGCGAGGCGCCGTAAGATGTCGCCATTCCGATAGCGGCGAGCGCATTCAACACCATTTGTTGCGGCCATTCCTGCAAAAACTCGGCCTTGCATTCTTCTTCCTGCTGCGAGTCGCGGACCCGAAGGGTCCCGCCAAGGAAATATACGCCGTCAGGTCCCAAGTCATGTATTGCAAACGCGCGTTTCCTCGACGGAACCCACTCAGGACAAATACCCTCAACCCCGGGACCCATCCAAAGCGCCTCCGTTGACGCTTGATTGGCTGCGATTTTAAACTTCGACTGGTAATACGCTTCGACCGATTCGTAGCGGTCGAGATGGTCCGGCGCCAGATTGGTAATCACGGCGGCGCGCGGACGGAATTCTTCAAAGGTCTCGCATTGATAGCTGCTGACTTCCAACACCATCGGTTGGCGGCTGATGCGCCGTTCTTTGAGCGCGGCTTCGCACACCGCCACGCCGACGTTGCCCGCCGCCAGCGGTTCATAACCGCATTGCTTTAAGATGTGCGCGATCATTCGCGTCACGGTGGTTTTTCCGTTCGTACCCGTCACGGCGAGAATCGGGCGCTGGAAGAAGCGACAGCCGAGTTCCATCTCGCCGATGGTATAGATATCGTTGCGCCGCACTTGCTCCATCAGCGGATGCGTCGGCGAAAAGCCAGGGCTCAGCACGCAATAGTCGATGCCGTCCATCTGCGCTGGTTCGCGTTGCAGCACGGGCAATTTATAGGGCGCCCACTCACGGCGAAGCACCGAGGCGCGTTCGGGATCGCTTTCAAAGGCCACGCCGCGCCCGCCTTCCTGCATAATCAACTTCAGGGCGGCCTGCCCCGATAATCCCATGCCGGCGATGAGCGCACACATGCCCGCCGCTTGGGGCAACGGCCCCTGCAGCATTTCGCGCGCTTCTTGTTTTAACATTCCTGCCAACATGGCGTCCTCTTTTTAGCGCACCTTGAGCGTTGCGAGTCCTACAAACGCAAACACGGCGGCCAAGATCCAAAACCGGACCACGATGGTCGTCTCCGACCATCCCTTCATTTCAAAATGATGATGCAGCGGCGCCATCAAAAATACGCGCTTCTTATTACGGTATTTATATGACGTCACCTGGATAATCACCGACAGCGACTCCATCACAAACACGCCGCCGATGATGAAAAGTAAAAGTTCTTGTTTGATTAACACCGCCAAAGCGCCCAAGGCGCCGCCTAAGGCGAGAGAACCGGTATCGCCCATGAAGACCTTCGCGGGGTGCGCGTTAAACCATAAAAACGCCATGGTCGCGCCGACCAGCGACGTTGCGAACACGGTCAACTCTCCCGATTTGGGGACGTACAAAATCCCCAGATAGGCGCTGGTATCCACGCGCCCAACGCCATAAGCCAACATAGCGAAGGCAAGCCCGGCGATGATAAAACACCCGCTGGCGAGCCCATCCAGGCCGTCGGTGAGGTTGACGGAATTAGACGCGCCCGTCACCACGCAAGCAACGAATGGGATATACAAAATACCCAAGGGAATAAACACGCTCTTCAAAAACGGCAGCGGCAAACTGTAGGGCTGCTCGCTGACCAACGGGTGCAAGAAATACAACCCCGCGCCCAAGCCAAGCCCGACGCTAAGTTGTACGAACAATTTTTGTTTGGCGCGAACGCCTTTGTACATTTTCTCTTTGAGTTTGGTGTAATCGTCAATGAACCCTAACGCGCCCAACGCCATGGTTACCGTGAGCGCAGTGATGACTAACTCGTTGCGCCAGTTGCCCCACAACGCCATCGACAGAAAGGCCGCGGCGAGAATCAACACGCCGCCCATGGTGGGCGTACCGGATTTTTCTTTGTGCAAATCATAAAGCGCCTTCACGCCTTCGCCGCGAATGGTCTGGCCGATCTTCATCCGCTCCAGCCATGCAATCAAAATCGGCCCCAGGCACACGCCTACGATCATGGCGGTCACCGCCGCCATCGCCGCGCGGAACGAGATGTACTTGGTCACGTTCAAGAAGCCCAGCGCCTCATACATCTCAGAAAGCGGGTATAGAAATTCCAGCGCCATTACGCCGCCCCCTTTCCAAGATCATGCAAATGCTTTCGGGCGGTTTCGCGGTCGTCGAAGTGAATTTTTTCGCGCCCGAGAATTTGATAGGTTTCGTGGCCTTTGCCAGCGATTAACAAAATATCGCCTGGCTGTAACTCTTCCACCGCCGCGCGAATCGCCTGGTCGCGGTCAGCAATGACGATAGATTCGCCCTCGCCCGTCATGCCCGCGACGATGTCGTTTAGAATCGCTTGCGGATCTTCCGTGCGTGGATTATCAGACGTTACAAACGCCTTGTCGCTCATGCGCAACGCAGTCGCG
This sequence comes from Candidatus Hinthialibacter antarcticus, assembly GCA_030765645.1. Taxonomy (NCBI): domain Bacteria; phylum Candidatus Hinthialibacterota; class Candidatus Hinthialibacteria; order Candidatus Hinthialibacterales; family Candidatus Hinthialibacteraceae; genus Candidatus Hinthialibacter; species Candidatus Hinthialibacter antarcticus. Next base: position 22,821 of record JAVCCE010000048.1, read on the forward strand.
CCCATCTGCGGACGCTTGGTTTTATCGCGGTCGCCGCCGCAGCCAAACACGGTGAGAATGCGCTGATGGGGCACGGCGTTGAGCGTCTCAAGGCATTTCTCTAGCGCATCCGGCGTATGGCTATAATCGACCACCACCAGAGCGCCGATTGCGCTTTCGACTTGCTCTAAGCGCCCCGGCGCCGCGCACAATTTTTCGACGCACTGCGCCAGATGAGCAGAACCAACGCCCTGGCTATAAGCCGCCGCAACAGCACATAAAATATTGTAAACATTGTGGCGCCCTTGCAGCGGCGTCAGCAAATCGAACGAGCCATCCGGGAACCGCAAAGTAAAGCGCGTTCCTTCGAGGCGGATTTCCAGATCAAGCGCCTGAATCTCAGCCGGGCGCTCTATGGCAATATTCAATTGTTTGATGGATTTCAATTCATCAGAAAAACGCCGCCCGGTTTCATCATCCAGATTCAAAACCGCCGTCCCGTCGCTAGCGAGAAATTCGCTGAACAAGCGTTTTTTGGTCTCGCGATAGTCATCCATCGTATGATGGAAATCGAGATGGTCCTGGCTGAGATTTGTGAAAACAGCGGTATGGAATTGCAATCCATCGACGCGGTGCAGCGCGAGGCCGTGCGACGAAACTTCCATCGCGGCGCGTGCGCATCCCCGGTCAGCGATCTCGCGCAAGACGCGTTGCATTTCATGCGGCAGCGGCGTGGTGGTTTGCGCGTCCTGGTGAAAATCTTGATAGCGGTATTCAATGGTGCCAATCACGGCGATGGGTTCGCCCATCGACTGATAGATTTGTTCGAGCAAATAGGTTGTCGTGGTTTTTCCGTTGGAACCAGTAACGCCAAAGAGGTTAAGTTGTTTTGCGGGGTGACGATAATAGTTTGCGGCGAGAACGGGCAGCGACGCCAGCGAGTCGGCCACGCGCACTTGGGGCATGACGGCGTCGCAATACTCCTCGACCACCGCGACCCCGGCGTTACGCCCGGCCACGTCAGCGAGAAAGCGGTGACCGTCAGACGCATCGCCCCGCAATGCGACAAATGCGTCGCCCGGTTTCACCAGGCGGCTGTCGCATACAAGGCCGTCTACCGTCATCGGCAGATCGCCGCGAACGTCTAATACCTCTACGCCCTGAAACAATTCGTTTCCCTCAATCATCATTTGCGTTTCGCAGCCGCTGCCCAAGCGGCGTCGAGCATACCATTCACTTCAACGCGAATTTCTATAATAAAAATTACAAATAAATCCAAATTTCGTTTTCGTCTTACTTATTAGCGTTGCGCCGCCAACATCGCGCCCTCGCGCAAGGTCGGGTCGGTCAACGCCGGTTCACAACGAATTTCCGCCGCAGTGCGCGCTGAAAGCGACGCCCCGACGGGCGGGTCTTGCCACATCACTTTGCCCACGCCGTCTATGTGGGCGTCTAAGCCGATAAGGCGCAATTGAACATACGCATCCCGCAGCGGCATCCCGACCAAATTCGGCATACTGCTTACTTGAGAATCAATCGAACTCGCAATCGGCGCGGGAAGTACGCGATTCACGCCGAAGGTTTCCGCCTTACCATCGCCATCTTCTTTTCTGGCGAGCGCTTTGTTCTGAGACTCTTCCAGCAATGGATCAAACTGATTGGTTGGCGAAATGCCCCAATAGGCGATGATCTCTTCTGCGATTTTTTTCCACACCGGCCCCGCAACCGCGCCGCCATATTTGGCCTTATGCGGGTCGTCGATCACAACAGCAATCACCACTTCGGGGTCTTCAGCGGGAAAGAAACCGCAGAACGACGCAATGTGCATTCCATAGCCATAGCCGCCGGTTTCGGGGTCATACTTTTGCGCGGTGCCCGTCTTGCCCGCGATATGAAAACCGGGGATGCGGACCTTGTCGCCAGTGCCTTCCGGGTCTTCGGTGACATCGACCAACATGCGAACAATTTGTTCCGCCGTGTTTTCAGACACCACGCGCCGAGGTTCTTCTGAGTCGCGCCCAATGAATAGCCCGTCTTGACCGCGATAACCGCGAATAAACTTCGCCGGGCGATAGAGCCCGCGATTGGCTAACGCGGTGTATGCAGTCGTGAGAACCAACGCGTTCGTTGAAAACTCTTGCCCATACGGAACAGCGCCAATCGAGGCTGGATGCCACTGGTTTGGAGAACGAAGTTGGCCTTTGCTTTCGCCGGGCAAGTCGTATGTGCTCTTTTCACCGAAACCGAATTTTGTTAAATAATGAAAAAGAACCTGCGCCTGACCGCGCCAATCTTCTGACATCAGCTGCGCGATTTTCACCGTTCCGATGTTGCTCGAACGCACCAACACGTCATGCACGGACATCAATCCAAAACGATGGATATCATCTCGAATCGGTTTGCGCCCCGGGAACGACATCGAACCGTTCTCACAAAAAATCATGGTGTCGGAGGTGACTTTGTTTTCTTCAATCGCGGCGGCGATCACAAACGGCTTCACCACCGACCCCGGTTCAAAAATATTAGCAATCGCCCGGTTTTTTCGCGTCAACTCTGAATAGTCGTCATAATGGTTGGGATCAAACTTCGGCGCATTGGCCAGCGCCAACACTTCGCCGCTCTTGGCGTGCATCACCACCACATATCCTTGTACCGCCTGGTATTTTTCAACGACGGCTTGCAATTCGCGTTCGACAACATACTGAATATAACCGTCAATGGTCAGGATCGCGTCGGCGCCCTGCGTAAAGTATTTGGTATAATCTTCTTCCGCTAACAACTTTCGGCGCGGGTCTTTTTTGCTTTCAATTTCTTTGCTGGAACCCTGAAGCCAGTCGTCGTTACTGAGTTCTAAGCCTTCAAGGCCGCTATTGTCTCGTCCGGTAAAACCAAGCAGTTGCCCCGCCAGCGCGCCTTCCGGGTAATAGCGGTAGTCCGTTTTTTCAAAATGGATGCCCGGCAGTTTCATGGCTTCCAATTGGTTTTTAGTGTCCTGAGTCGCGTCGAGTTGAATCTGGCGTCCTCGAAGCCCGACTTTTGCGTTCAAATGCGATTCAATTTGTTCAGTAGAAAGCCCCAGGGCATCGCCCGCTTGCGTCAGTGTTTCGCGCGGATCGTCCATGCGCGTCAAATCAGCGGTGACGGTATAACGCCAAACGCCCTGCGCGAGCGGGCGTTTATTGCGATCAACAATCCGCCCACGCGCAGGGGGCAACTCTTCGGTATAATTCCGCGCCCGCGCACTACGTTCTTTCGTCTCTTCGGCGCGAACAATCTGCAAGTAGTACAGACGTCCCATCAGACCGACGAACGCAACGCTCGCCGCCAACATGAGAATGAATACGCGCACAGCAGGAATCCGTTGTGACATGGTTTCGCCGCTACTCCAATGCTTGTTTGGCCCACTGCTTAATGCGTGAGCTGGTCGCCGTCCATCGATCTCGGACGTTCAAAATCCAACTGGTTTCTTCCGGCGACAATGTAACCGCCGTCGGAAGGCCGCGATGCATAATTAATCCGTTCACTGGAATGCTGATCGCAGGATGCCGGGGCGGCCCGAGTTGAGGCAAACTTTCCCGCACCTTCGCTTCAATGCGCTCATAACTTTCCAGTTCAAGTATCTTTTGGTCTAATCGCCGCAAGTCGTCCAACAGCGCAACTTTCTCGTTGTATTTGTCGGTCATGTGATAGTGCGTCCGCCTGACCTCAATCGCCGCCTGCACGATGAACAACACCGAACCAAACAGCGCAATCAACCAGATATACCCCAACACCATGCGAACCATGGGGACGGAAGATTCATAATCGGCTTTGCGTTTTTTTCGGCTCATGCTTCACGCTCCACCACCCGCAGTTGCGCGCTTCGGCATCGCGGGTTCCGGCTTTTTTCCGCCGCGCAGGGGGTAATCGCTTTTCGGACCAACACGCGCCCCGGCGCTTTTTTCGCTGGCGCCAGTTGCTCCGGCCCGGGCAACGGCCCCACCAATCCACAAAACCGGCGGAACCATTCTTTGACAATGCGATGTTCAAGGGAGTGATACGACAAGACGGCCAGGCGTCCGCCTCTGGCCAACCGCTTCAAACCGCCCTCTAACCCTTTACGCAATTGGTCCAATTCATCGTTCACCTCAATGCGCAGCGCCTGAAAGACGCGCGTCGCCGGGTGAATGCCTTCTTGATGCTGATAACGTTTAGGAATCGCGTTCAACACCACATCGGCCAGTTCCTGCGTTGTTTCAATCGGCTCTTCTTTACGCCGCCGCATAATCGCTTTTGAAATTTTGCGGGCGAAGCGTTCATCACCGTAGTTTTTAAACAACTCAGCCAAGGCGCGGTCGTCCCATGAAGCAAGAATGCTCGCTGCGGTGATTGGTTGCGTTCGGTCCATCCGCATATCCAGGGGCCCGTCCTTGATAAAACTAAATCCGCGTTCGGCGCGGTCGACTTGGGGCGACGAAAACCCAATGTCGAACAAGATGTAATGAGCGTGTTGTATTCCCTCCCGCTCCAGCATTTCATCTACATGGTCAAATCCGCTATGAATCAGCGTGACCTGAAAGGGCGCGTCGCCAAATCGCTTGCGGCAATGCGCCAGTGCGTCTTCATCTCGATCAAGCCCGACCAAGCGGTCTTCGGCCCGAAAGTGTTGCGTCATTGCCGCGCTATGCCCGCCAAACCCGATGGTGCAATCAACGACCACCAACGGTTCGTCTAAAACAGGCATAAACTCCACAATCTCCCGTTCCATCACAGGAAGGTGAAGCGCAGCAGGTTCGCTCATTCATTTCGATCAATTCTGGCGGATTTCCGCCTCAAAACTCTCTAACGTCTTCTGGCCTTTGGCCAGCTGCATCACCGCCGGAAAGCGCTCCGTCACAGTGACGTCGTCCGCCTCAACCTGATCGCGGTAGTAGGTATGGTTCCATACCGTAATTTTGTCCCAGTCGCCGAGCAGCATGATCTTTCCGTCCAGGCGCGCATATTCGACCATGTCGGTCGGGACAACGATGCGGCCTTCTTTGTCCATGCTGATCTCGCGGGCATGGGCGAACATTTGATGGCGCACCGTCAAACCAATCTCTGTATATAGGTCTAACCGGCTAATTGACTCCGCAAACGGAAGCCAGTTGCACTCCGGGAAAATCGCCAGGCTGCGTTTGAGCCAGCGCACCATGATTAACGGGTGCTCGCCCAACTTGTCGCGCAACTGGTTCGGAAGCCCGATGCGCGATTTCGAATCGAGCTTCTTGTCATAACTGCCGATCAGTTTGGTTACAGGCGGGCGAAACTCCGGCGTCATAGCCGGGGCCGTCACTTCTAGCGCCACATCGCCGCTGCCTTTACCGATCATCAGTCTCCCCAAATTGGATCAATACCGGGATTAATCGGGAATAAGAGGTATTATCCTGGGATATTTCTGGACTAACTGGGATACTAGCATGGGTAAAGAGGGCTTGCAAGTAAGAAATTTGAGTTTTTACGTATTACTAACCGTTCGATCCCCCAACGAATACTGAACTTGTGTTCAGTTCACTAAATTGAAAGCAACTCGATTATCACCTATGAATTACATTTTAAAGAATATAATTTATACTAACCCAAGTAGATAAAACAGAGCAACAGGATAACCGAATGAATTAAAAGTATGGAACCTGAATTGATAACACAGGTATACTCATATCAGTAAAAAACGAAAAAGAAAATCCAAATGAAAAAAATAAATAAAAAAATGTACATCTATCTCGCGATTTTTATTGTTGTCACGCCTCTTGTTCTTACTTTTGGCGCAATTCTATTAAACCAAGCCCACTTGTCAGGCCCTCCCGGCTTTGGTTCGCGCCTAAAAACCTACCTCACCACAAATGTCGCCAAGACCGGGCAGGCGCCCGTTTTCCCTGAGTTGCAAACGCCAGTCTTTGATCGTCCCGCAGATGCGCTTTATCAGGATGCGTTAGATGCGATTGAAAAAGAGGGCTGGACGCTTGAGGAAAGCAATCAGGAAGCGCTTCGCATCAAAGCAATCGTGGTCACGCCGCTTTGGCGATTTCGCGATGACGTCGAAATTCAAATCGAGCAAATAAAACCGGAACAATCGTCGCTTACGATAACCTCATCATCACGAATTGGCCGGGGAGACCTTGGCGCAAACGCTGGACATATATTATGTTTAGTCAAATTATTAAAGGAACAGAGTTAAAGCAAGTAAATCGAACAAGTTTTTTAGATTAAAAAAACTCAAAAAACCCCTTCACAAAGTTTAAAAAAATCATATAATAGAATTCGTAAGTTTGTAAAACGCCGTTTGGGCGCTTTCAAAATGATTCGATTTCGAGGTTGAGGCTTATGTTTGCATTCGCATTTGTTACACTTGGTTTCGCCTGCGGTATGGGCTTAATCGTATACGGAGTCATTAAGTAAGGTTCATCCGGCAAGTGAGTACCTACATTGATGGATGGACATGATTAGGTTAAAAAAACCTATTCCTGCATATCAAAAATTGATAAACCAAATATAGGCATGGGTGCAACTCTGGGAGCGCCTGTGCATAAGGGCCTGAAAGCCCGCACTGAAGCGAGCAGAGTTGTACCCATGCCATACACAGCGAAATCTCAATTCAATTTATTAAAATTAAGTGTCCAATTTACGGAAAAACCTTAAGTAACCCCTCCGATTCACCCCTTCTCGCTCAACGCACAGGGTGTCAATACTGTGCGTAGGCTTTCATTAAACTACTTGCATAACTATCGGCGTTTCCTGTCTGGTAATCCTTATGATGAGGCGATGCACGTTGGCAGCGTCTTGGTTTCGGTTTTGCGTACGGCACATTTGGCGCAATAGATAAAGAGACGAGAGACACCGTGTTTGCGTATGCGTCATTCGCCCCAAAAGCCGCAACGCCCGCGAGCGCCAAATTTGCGCTGCTCCTTTTTCTTGTTGCTGCAAGCAGTTCCAGGCAAGATGTACATATAGGCGTAAAACAAAAGAGGAACGCTGTTTTCTCAAATGGATCGCAGTTTTCAACGCCTCCAGCCAATAGAACTCAGCAGCGCCAAACTCTTTCTGATAGGCGGCCAGCCGTCCCAAACGCCAGTAGCCGCGAGCAACGCAAACGCTCTCCTCGCCGAACGCCAATGCCTCCGCCAACGCAGACTGATAGAGATGCTCAGCCTGCTTGAGTTGCCGGTTTTGCATCGCCAGCCGCGCACTGTGCGACAACACTTTCCAATGGACAAGAGAACCAAATCTTCGCGCATTCATTTGTTCAACACCAATTCCGCCAATATTTCCGAATAACGGCCTTACTATTTTCATCGGCCAGCCAGCCGAAATGCTTAGTTTTTTATAAAAAAGCGAACATATTATTCCGTGCAGCAATTCGTTCTCATGGCTCAAATGCACAGTCGATTCATGCTATGCTTTGCGCCATCCAGGAGGAGTTCCATGACCGATTTTATTATTCGTATTGCCACGCCGGACGATGTAGACGCCATCCATGACATGATTCTTGAATTGGCCGAGTATGAAAAATTACTCGACATCGTTGACGCCACGGCGGACGATTTGCGCAGCGCGTTGTTTGGAGACCGCCCCGTCATCGAGGCGTTCTATGCGGAATGCGAAGGCAAACCAGCGGGCTATGCAATTTTCTTTCACAACTATTCGACTTTTGTCGGTCGCCCTGGAATCTATTTGGAAGATTTATACGTTCGCCCTGAAAATCGCGGCATGGGAATCGGCACAAAATTCCTGGCCCGTCTCGCCCAACTGGCGCAAGAACGCAACTGCGGACGCGTCGAATGGTGCGTGCTCGATTGGAACACACCGTCGATTGAGTTCTATAAAAACCTGGGCGCGAAGATGATGGACGAGTGGAACATCTGCCGCCTCAATAAAGACGCCATCGCCAAAATCGCGAGCATGTGATCTCTATTACCACACCCAAATAAAGTTTGAAACAACTGTGTAATCGTCGGGTGGCAAGGGCAAGAATGAGCGAAGCGAATTCAGCCCTTGAATCTAATGATCAAAGGCTGAACCTGCCTACGGCAGGCAGGCTCGCTATGCTCGTTCTTGCCTTTGGCACTCAACACCTTACTCTTAATACTCCCCCGCCAGGCGTTGCAGAATTTCGATCCCCTTGTCGATGGTCGTGTCTTCGGCGGCGTACGAAATACGGAAGTGCGTCTTTCGCTCAGAGAACACGCTGCCAGGCACAATCAGCAAATTGTTCTCAATCGCTTTCTTGACAAAGGCGTCGCCGTCTCCGCCCGGCGCCTCAGGGAAAATATAAAACGCCCCGCCCGGCTTCACCACGTTGAAGTGGTCTTTGAGTCCGTTATAAATGCGTTCGCGCTTGCCCCGGTATTCATCGCAGCGCGGCGCCATATCGAGGTCGAAGGCTTTGAGGCAAGCGTGCTGTGCAATGCTGGGCGCGCACACGAACGAATACATCTGAATGTTGAGCATCGCGCCAATCAGGTCGCTCGGGCCGTACGCCCAACCCATGCGCCAGCCGGTCATCGCGGCGGATTTCGAAAAGCCGCCCAACACCAGCGTGTTTGGATATAACGCGCCCGGCGAAACCAAATCGCCGTCATAGAGAAACGATTCGTATATCTCATCCGAGATCAAAACCAGGTCCTGTTTTTGCGCGACGTCGATGATTCCCTTCACCACCTCTTCTGAATAAACAACGCCTGTCGGGTTGCCAGGGCTGTTGAGCAGAATCGCCTTGGTGCGCGGCGTAACCAGCGACGCGACTTTGTCGGGGTGCATCTGAAAATCAGGATAGGTATCGAGATACACCGGCTTGGCGCCGATGAAATTGACCAGGTGTTTGTACATCACAAAAAACGGGTCCGGCAAAATGATCTCGTCGCCTTCATCCAGCAGCGCCATCAGCGAGAGCAGAATGCCGCCCGAAACGCCAGAGGTAATCATCACGTCGCCCAGGTCGGGCCAGTTGCGCTCCGTATAAGATTGCTTGATTTTCTCTCGCAACGGGGGGATGCCCGCCGTCAGGGTGTAGCTGTTTTTGCCGTCGCGAATCGCGTCAATCGCGGCGTCTTTGACGATGTCTTCCACATCGAAATGCGGCTGCCCGATCGACAAGTTCACGGGGTCTTTCAGGTCCGCCGCCAGGGCGAAGACTTTACGAATGCCGGAAGAATCAATGCGGGTCGTGCGTTGCGCCAGTTTAACCATGATTTTCTCTCGTCGTTTTCCTTATCGGGTATTTGCAAGATTCTAGCGGCGGAGACGGCGCATCCGCAACCTTGGGGAAGCATACGCAAGATGTTTTTGATATAATACGCTCAGGTGAAAGTAGGACGATATTGTATGAATGAAAAACGCGAATGGATCAAATGTTCGGCGCTGTCTGTCGCCTTCTATTTGATTGTTTATGTGATCTTAGGCTCGACGATACTTGATTACTTCAACCCCTGGTTAATCGGCGTTGTCATCGTGATGACGATTGGCGACATCATCGGATTAAAATGGATGATTCACCACTTCGGCGATTCCAACAATGACGATGAGTATCCATAAATTTATTTGGGAGAATGAACATGGCAAGTAATATCAAAACCACCGTGGTCGGAAGTTATCCCGCGCCCAATTGGCTGTTGGGTCAGACCTCTAAACTCATTTTAAAAGACGCCATCATGGTCGTCTTCAAAACCCAGGAACTCGCAGGCGTCGACCTAATCGGCGACGGCGAACTCAACCGCTTCGACCCCAGCCACCCCGAAACCAACGGCATGATCGACTATTTCGTCCGCCCCATGAGCGGCGTTAAGACAAAGTACGCGCTGTCTGACATTGACCGCTTTCGCGCAGACGCCGGCATGGAATACCGTTCCGAACCCGCCGGCGTGGTCGAAAGCGCTATCGGCGAGGGCACGCTCAACCTGCGTTCTGATTATGAATTTATCCGCCCGCTGACCACGGCGCCGCTCAAGTTTACCTGCACCGGCCCGCACATGCTCGCCAAAGTGCTGGTTGACAACCACTACGGCGGCAAGCCTGCGCTCGCGCTCGAAATCGCCAAAATCCTCAAAGCCCAACTCGCCAGCATCAACGCCGACGTGATCCAAATTGACGAAGCCAACATTCCCGGCCACCCCGAAGACGCGCCCTGGGCGGCGGAAGCGCTCAACATCGTGTTTGAAGGAATCAAACAAACCAAGGCGCTGCATATTTGCTTTGGAAACTACGGCGGACAGACCATCCAGCGCGGGCAATGGAAAAACCTCACCGACTTCATTAACCTGCTGAACGTCGATTTTCTGGTGTTGGAATTTGCGCGGCGCGGTTATGACGAACTGGCGGCGCTGAATGACATTAAAGAGGAGATCGGCCTGGGCGTCGGCGTCATCGACATCAAAGACAACGAAGTCGAGTCGCCCGACCAGATCGCAAAACGCATCGAAACCATCGTCGACGCCTGCGGCGAGGGACGCTTAAAATACATCCATCCCGACTGCGGCTTCTGGATGCTGCAACGCAACGTCGCCGACCGCAAAATGCGCGCCCTGGTCGAAGGCCGCAACCTATACGAGGGATCGCATTAGCGCCGGATACTGATAAGCAGATCAAGATAGAGGTGGGCTCGCGCAGCAGCCCGCCATGCAAACTTCCGTGTCATTGCGAGGAGGCCGTAGGCCGACGCGGCAATCTCGTTTTTATGTTACCGAGATTGCTTCGCTTCGCTCGCAATGACACTGATGTTTTTAATCCTGAAATTTGGTGGGTTAAGCCAAGGTAGGGTGGGCTCGCGCAGCAGCCCACCGCGATGAATTGATTACTTTGCTTGGTAGGCTAACAAACCAATTCAGGCATGGGTGCAACTCGGGGAGCGCCTGTGCATAAGGGCCTGAAAGCCCGCACCGAAGCGAGCAGAGGTGTACCCATGCCACATGCAGCGAAATCTCAATTCAATATATAAAAAAAGTATCCAATTAACGGAAGAACCGAAATTATGCTAACTTGCCTTAATGCAGCGCCCACTCGTTTACATTGCTGTCGTCGTTGATGCGAAACACATAAAACCCGGCGTCCCCGCCAGGGACGTAAATGTAATCACCGAGTGCAGCAACGCCAAATGCAGTATGGGTCTCGATTCGCCCAAACGTATAACGAAACACTTGTTCTGGCGCCTCGCCTGGAGGCGCATGATAAATTACTACCTCCTGAAAAGGCAATCGCACAAAACTAGTCGAAGGGCCTAGCGCTAATATAAGATACTGCTGATGAAAAAACATTCTGCCGTATGAAGAATACGCACCATATATAAATTGGTGTTTTAATTCTAAATGCAACGGGTCGGTTATATCAAAAAAAACAATGGAATCTCCTAATATACTTACAAGCCAATCATTATTTGCGGTAACGCTCCCAAAAGAATAAATTGATATTCCTGATGGAATTGATCCAACTAACTCCGGCGCCAATGGATTAGCAATGGAAAAAATGCCTATCTCATTTTTTCCATCAGAATCAAGGTCCATCGGCGTGTAAATATATTCGCCTTGAACAGCCGCCCGCTGTAATAGATCATTTGTATTCTTATTGCTCCAACCCGTAACCGGCCGATAATATTCTTGCAACGAATTAACAATAAAAGTGCGGCTTGTTTGCAATTTTCGATATAAAATTCCATTCGACAGGAATGCGGCGCGATAAGATGAATCTTCAAAAATCCGGTAAATATTACCTGTCAGCGAAGTAACAATTCGAATTTCATCAGGACTGACAATGTCATACACTGTTAGGCCTTCACTCGACTGGACTACAAGCAAATTATTATCTAACAAAATCGCCCCATTTCGCTGGTCTGCTGGCGGGTAAACTAAGGGAGAATTAATTTGAAACTTTAACGCGGCGTTAAATTCTAATTCTGATTTTCTATTAAGAAGACTATACGTATCCTGATACTCGCCATTCGCAAAAACACTTTCATGCGCGACAAACACTTCGCCACTTGTTGCAACATTATGCGCCTTATATGAACCCTCAAACACTTTCGAAAAAGAACTTGCGTCATCACCGTAAGGCTGCATACAAAACATCCCATCCGTAACGCCATAGACAATCCCGTTAACGACTGATTGCGGCTCGAATAAAAATGCGCATTCATTGCTTTTCTCTAATGTATACTTATTTCCTTTTTCCAGATCATACTCAACCAGTTTCATGTCGCGCCAAATATATACACGGCCTCGATCAATTGACGGCTTCAAATCAATAGCGTCAATCCTTACGCTACCTAAACTTTTGGTTTCAGGTAAAAAATCTAAGTCATGAAAAGTGATTAAATTCTCAAAACACATAATCCCAACATTTTTTTCATGACTGTACGATATTAAATCACCCCGATTAAATGAATTATCATTACTTGTTTTGAAATAAGAAACCTTTTCTACTCCATCATAAATATCAATTTGATTATAATATGTAATAAAGGCATATTTTTTATCATTTTCTTCATCAAAGTACGAATCAAAAAAACCAAATATAAGATTCTGATTGCCCCATTTCGCCAGTTCGATGGGGCTATCATAATCACTCAAATCATAAATATAATTCGTAAAATACCCTCGCGCCGGGCTTGAATTAATTCGCGAGTTCGTCCAGTACAAAAAATCTTCACACATCACAATATCAGTAGCAGGAATATCAATGTGCGAGAGCAATGTAGGCAATTCAGGATTAGCAATGGAATAAATCCATATTCCCTTCAAACCATTGGCGACAATCAATCGGCCTTTATCAATAATGACTTCAAACGCCAAATCTGCATCGAGTTGGACGCGCTTTATTACGTGTGGATTGCGCCAGTCGCTGACGTCCACAATCGAGAACGCGCCGCCGTGGGCGACGTAGGCGTAGGTTTTGCCGTTTGGGGCGGGATAAATTTCAAAATCGAGCGGCGTGGTTCCCGTTGAACCAATGTATTCAATTTCACAGAACGCGCTGAGAGAAAACAAGAGGAAAATAAGACTTAAAACGGCGCTGGTTCGCATCGTTGAAATCCCCAATCAAAAATGAATCGACACAGAGAAATATATCACCGCGCCAACCAAGCGTCACCTTTTTATTTCCTCTTCCCCACCAACACGGTTGAGTTGCAGCCGACGGGCGATTCGGAGACGAGCGAGAATCCGGCTGTTACGAGCCAGGCGAGATACTCCGTACGGGTATAACAGTCGCCGCCGTCAGTATTGACCAGCATGTTGACCGCGAACTGCGTCATCCATTCCGGCCCGGTGCGGTCTTCATCTAGCAAGAAATCTTTGACGGCGACGTATCCGCCCGGGTTCAGCGCCGCTGCGCAACGTTGCAGGGTTTTCTGGTTTTGTTCGGGAGAAAAAATGTGGAGAAAATTTGAAATAAGAATCAGGTCATAGCCGCCGCCCAAGCCATCGTTCAGCGCATCGCCCGCTTGGGTTGAGACGCGATCTTCTAATCCAGCCTTGGTGATATTCTCCCGGGTGACGACCAGGGTTTCTTCGGTATCAAAGACGACGGCGTGTAATTCAGCATTCGCCCGGGCGCATTCGATGGCGTACAGCCCCGGCCCGCCGCCCAGGTCGAGTAAGCGCTTCACGTCATGCAACGGCAAGGCCACAGCGGTTTCCGCGGCGCTCATTCGCGCAATATCCGCCATGGCGCGCGCGAACGCGAGTTCGTTGCGCTTCAAGCGCGGGTCAATTTCATTTTCCGGCGCGGGCGTCCCGAGTTTGACGGCGTCATAGAGGCGCCCCCAGGTTTCATACAAGCGGGCGCCGTTGAGCATCATCGCCGCTTTGCTGTTAGGCGACCCAGTCAGCAAGACATCCAACGCGGCCTCGCTATTGCGATACCCCTTTGCGTTTTTTTCTAAAAGCCCGATGCCGCACAAGGCGTCGCATAAGATACGCAGCCCGCGCACATCGGTTTTCAGGCGCGGGTTTAATTCTTCGAGAGAACAAACGTCGCGCCCAATGGTTTCAAATAGCCTCAAACGCAAGGCGGTGAATAACACCTGAGCGTTTTTGTAGCCGTTAGCGAGTTCTTCAATTTTCTGTGGGTTCAGCGTCATTGGTGGTTTCCTCAGGAAGCGATTTATTGCTGTTTTCAATCACGTCTTCAACGCCGCTCTTGGTTTTATCGACGCTGGTTTTGACCCGCTCCATCAAATCGTCCATCCGGTTTGCCAGATCGCCTGAATCGACCTTAATCAGTTTGTTCATCGCGCCGCTGATGTCGCCTTTGATTTTCGCAAACGCCTCTGACGGGTCGGTATAATGCCCCGTGTTTGAGGTATCAATTTCCGGTTTATTTTTGCGTTCTTCTTCAAGGCGCTTTTGTTCTTCCCGCGTTAGTTGGGGCACGTCATCCAGCGCATAAAACCGGTCTTGGACATCTTTGATCAGGTCTTGCACATCCGAATTCATCGACGGTTGTTGTTGGTCAACCATCTGTTGAAGTTCAAGCAACGGCCCCATAATTTCATCGGGAACAATCGGCGCATCGGGGTTCTCTTGTTTTTGCGTATAAACGCCTGCGCCCACCAAGCCTGCAATAATGAGTAACAACAAAAATTGAACCTTGCGCTTCATGGTTTCTCCTGAATATTTGTTAACAAATACGCGGCAGTTGCTCGCCGCTGAGCCGATCTAGAATGCGCACCGCGCCCAACGCGCTTTTGACCAACACGGGAGCGCTTGCCGCCGCTTCGACGCAGCCGATCACAGCGGCGCCTTGTCCGTGTTCATGCCGGGCGATGATCTCGACCGCCCGCGCTGCGTCTTGCGGCGCAACGAAAGCGGCGAAGCGCCCTTCATTCGCAACGTACAACGGGTCGAACCCCAATAATTCGCAAACGCCTTGCACGTCGTCGCGCACTGGCGCCGCGCTTTCATCAACGCTGACTGTTACCTTGGCGATCTCTGCAATTTCATTGAGCGCCGACGCCAGCCCGCCGCGGGTCAGGTCGCGCAGGCAATGCACTTCGACGCCCGCCGCCAGCAAGGATGCAACCATATCATGCACCGGGGCGGAGTCGCTCTCAATCGGCGAAGAAAATTGCAGCCCCTCGCGTACGGTAAGAACTGCGATGCCGTGGCGCCCCAGGTCACCATTGACGATGACCGCATCGCCCTCGCGCACTTCAGTCGGCGCGATCACGCGGTCTTGTTCGATCACGCCAATTCCGGTGGTATTGATAAACACGCCGTCGCCTTTGCCTTTGTCGACTACCTTGGTGTCGCCCGTAACGATATCCACCCCGCAACGTCGCGCCGCGTCGCGCATCGAGTCAGCGATTTTGCGCAGGGTTTCAATCGGTAAGCCTTCTTCGAGAATGTAGCCCGCGCTCAACGCCACCGGACGCGCTCCACTCATGGCGAGATCGTTCACCGTGCCATGCACCGCCAACGAACCGATATCGCCGCCGGGAAAAAACAGCGGATGCACCACATACGAATCGGTGGTAAACGCGATGCGGGCGCCGCCCACATTTAACACGGCGCTATCGTGGCGCTGGTCGAGCGTCTCATTACGAAACGAGGCGCGAAAAACGGATTCAATCAGGCGGTCCATCAAGGCGCCGCCGCCGCCGTGCGCCATCACTACGCGCTCATATTCATTTTTAGGAACCGGACACACCGGAGCAAATTCGTCCATCATTTCTCCACGTTTGCTGCTTGGATCTCGCGGCGCCGATAACGATAATACGCTGCGCAGGCGCCTTCGTTCGACACCATCGGCGCACCCAAGGGGTGCTCCGGCGTACAACGCACGCCAAACGCCGCGCATTGATGCGGCTTTTGAACGCCCGTCAGAATTTTGCCGCTGATGCACTCCGCCGGTTCATGCGACGCCGCGTCGTTGGCGCATCCAAATCGCTGTTCCGCGTCATACCCCGCAAATTTTTCCCGCAAGCCAAAGCCGCTTTCTGGAATCACGCCCAATCCGCGCCATGCGCGATCAACCGGCTCGAACACTTCATGCAAAACCCGCAACGCCGCCGGGTTGCCCTCGCGCTTTACGATGCGGCGGTATTGGTTTTCGACTTCAGCGCGGCCTTGTTCCAATTGCTTCAAACAGGCGAGCACGCCCTGCAACAAATCAACCGGCTCGAAGCCCGTCACCACAATAGGAACACGAAATTGCTGCGCAATCGGCGGATATTCTTCATAGCCCATCACCGCGCAAACATGCCCGGCGGCGAGAAAGCCTTCGACCTGCACATCCGGCAACGACAACAGCGCCGTCATCGCGGGGGGGACGCGCATCTGTGATACCAACAGCGAAAAATTCTTGAGACCTTCGCGCTTGGCTTGCAGCGCCGCCATCGCGTTGGGCGGCGTCGTTGTTTCAAAACCAATCGCGAAAAACACCACCTCGCGTTCCGGGTTCTCCCGCGCCAGTTTCACCGCATCCAGCGGCGAATACACCACGCGAACATCGCCGCCGTTGGCTTTCACGCTGAACAAATCGCTGTTCGTCCCCGGCACGCGCAGCATATCGCCGAACGAGCAAAAAATCACTTCGGGGCGGGCGGCGATTTCAAAGGCTTTATCTAAAATCGCCGTCGGCGTCACGCACACCGGGCAGCCCGGCCCGTGAATCAGGTTCAGTGATTCGGGCAATAGTTGGTCAAGCCCGTTTTTGAGAATGGAGTGGGTCTGCCCGCCGCAGATTTCCATCATAGAACACGGGCGTGAAATGGTTTTGTGAATTTCACCCAGCAGGCGTTTCGCCGCTTCGGGGTCGCGATACTCGCGCAGGTGCTTCATGGCGCGTCTTCCTGCGCGGCGCACTCGCCCAACAGGCGAAGATCGTCTAACACCTGCTGCGCCTCTTCTTCATCAATCACGTTGAGCGCAAAGCCCGCATGAACGATCACGTAATCATTCAATTCGGCGTCGGGCGTATAGGCAAGCGAAATTTCTTTCACCGCGCCGCTAAAATCGACTTCGCCGCTGCGGTAGATGGGGTCGTCGTTGGTGATACGAATTATTTTGCCTGGAACACCTAAACACATGGTCTAACTCCTTCGAAGCGCAATCGCCAGCTGCCCATAAGACAAGCCGCCGTCATTGGGCGGCAATTGCAGATGGCGATACGCGGTGAACCCTTCTTGTTGCAGGCGCTTTAACGCCCGTTCGGTCAGGTAGGCGTTTTGAAAACATCCGCCCGTCAACGCGACGCGCTCAACGCCGGCCCGCTGCGCAACCGCAAGCGCCATTTCTATTATTGTATTATGAAAGCGCGCGGCGGTTTCGGCTACCGTCATGCCGTCTCTCAGCGACGAAATCGCCTCCTCAATCAACGGCCCCCAATCAACTCGATACGCAGGCGCTGCTTCCCTGCCCTGCATCACCGCCCCGTCCGGCGCCAGCCAGGCGCTTGGTTCTGTATTTTGAATTTCAAACGAAAACGCGGCGTCTGACTGATAATCGCCCATCGCCCATTCCAGTTCCATCGCGCCCTGGCCTTCGAATGAAACCGATTGCCGCAATCCCAGCAGAGAAGAAAACGCATCAAACAATCGCCCCATGCTGGAGGTGCGCGGGCAGTTCAAATTTTTGTTGAGCATCTGCCGCAACATTGCGATTTCATTTTCTTTGAAGGATTTTAGACAAGCGAGGTCGCGGCGTTCAAAGGCCGGGTCTCCCCACAATTCATAGAGCAGACCCAGCGCGGTGCGGCGCGGTTCTTTGACGGCGTTATCGCCTGACGGCAGCGGGAACGTCCGCAGATGCGCAGCGCGATGAAAGCCGCTCCAATCGCAGAGCAAAAATTCTCCGCCCCAGATGCTCCCGTCAGTCCCGAGACCGGTACCGTCCCATGACAAAGCCAATACGGGACCATCGAGATTGTGCTCCGCCATGCAGGCGGCGGCGTGGGCGTAGTGGTGTTGCACTTGCAGCACCGGCAGGTTTAAACCTTGCGCATAGCGCGATGAGAGATAATCGGGGTGCAGGTCGCAAACGGCTTCATCCGGCTGCAAGTCGTACGCCCGCTGAAACGTCTTTGCCATTTCATGGAACGCCTCATGGGCGGATAGGGTTTCCAGGTCGCCGATGTGTTGGCTGACAAACGCCAATCCATTTCGATTGATGGCGACGGTATTTTTGAAATGCGCACCCAGCGCCAGCACGGTCTTGCCTGACCCTGTACACGGCAGCGGCAGCGGCGCATAACCGCGCGCGCGGCGTAAAAACATCGTCTCTCCCGCGACCACGCGCACCACCGAGTCGTCCACATAGCGGGTAATGGGGCGGTTGTGGACGAGAAAGAAATCCGCAATGCCGCGCAGCCGTTCAACCGCTTCATATTCATTGGTGCAGATGGGTTCATCGGTAAGGTTGCCGCTGGTCGCGACCAACGGCGCGGCGAAATCATCCAGCAAGATGCAATGCAGCGGCGTGTAGGGCAGCATCACGCCCAAGCAGGGGTTGCCCGGCGCCAGCGAAGAGGCCAAGTTGGTATTTTCGCGCTGCTTCAACAAGACAATCGGCGCTTCGCATGAACACAACAGCGCCTCCTCTTCCACCGAAACAAAACAAAATTCTTGTATGGCTTCCATCGAAGGCGTCATCACTGCCAGCGGCTTTTGTTCGCGGCGTTTGCGTTGGCGCAGGCGTTGAACAGCATCGTCATTTTTTGCATCAACCATCAAATGAAAACCGCCCAGCCCCTTCACCGCGACGACGCCTCCCTCGCGCAATGCGTTGACGCATTGTTGAACAGCCTCTTCACGCTGCGCGGTCTCTCGCCCGGCTTCGTCCCAAAACGCAACTTGCGGCCCGCAGCTTGGGCAGGCGTTGGGCTGCGCATGAAAGCGGCGGTCAGCGGGGCCCTCATACTCCGCCCGGCAGGCGTCGCACATCTCGAACGGCTTCATGGTGGTGTTGGCGCGGTCATAGGGCAGGTCGTTGATGATCGAAAAGCGAGGCCCGCAGTTCGTACAATTAATAAATGGATAGCGGTAGCGTCGGTCGCCGGGATCAAGCAACTCGCGGCGGCAATCGTCGCAGATCGCCAAATCAGGCAGCATCAGCGCCGATTTTTCGCCCGCCCCATCGCTGGCTTTGATAATAAATTCACTCTCACCGCGAGACGCAATGTCTGAAATCTCTATTGAAAGAACCCGTGCATGCGGCGGCGCGTCCCGTTGTAAACGTACAACAAATTGTTCAAGGTTGGTTGCTGCGCCTTCGACTTCGATCAGGCATCCGCTCACATCATTCATCACCCAACCCGCCAGTTGTTCTTCTTTGGCGATGCGGAATACAAACGGGCGAAAGCCAACGCCCTGAACCGCGCCCTGGATTTGGACGCGCTTGCGTTGAACGAAAGATTGTGAGCCAGCGGCTGATTGTTTCAACATACCAATAGTCTATCTTTGAATGCTGTCTTCGGCTTGGAGCAAAGATACATTCTTAACCAAATTTATGGTTCATCCGGTAAGTGAGTACCTACCTTGATGAATGGCCATGATTTTTATTCAGAAACAGGCTCCGGCATTTCACAAATTGACAAACCAATCAGGCATGGGTGGAACTCTGGGAGCGCCTGTGCATAAGGGCCTGAAAGCCCGCACTGAA
>JAVCCE010000049.1 GCA_030765645.1 Candidatus Hinthialibacter antarcticus
CAGCGCTTGCACTCGCTCCTGTATGGACTGTAACATGATCCTTCAACCCGATTATCAAGTGACGCTATCAAATGAATACAGGATCAGGGAAGCTAAAACCGGGTGAGTTGTAAAGAGGAAATAACACAAATCTCTTCAAACGGCTAAACTGTTACAAAAAATTCAAGAATCTGTCAATTAGAGATCAGTTACTGTTCATTTCAGCAGATGATAATTATTCCCCTAATTTTTTCCCTATAAAGTGTGCTTATTCAGCGAGTGTTGATTTAATAGAATCTTTGCCTCGTGATTCGTTGCATTCTTTAGCAATAAAATTTAAAGGTAAATATCGAGGGCCATGGGGGAATTTTAAGAAAAAATTACTTTCTGTTTATAAACCAAATTTTAATAACCCAAGGTGGGACATTTGAATGAATTTCACGGAGTAGGTCGCGCTGTATCGACCCACCGGGAATTCTATAAAGTTTGAACTGGTGGGTCAAAAATGACCCACCCTACACCTCTACCCGGCTACTTGGCTCACATTATCTTATTTCACCGCCGCCAATATCGCCGCGACGATGAAGGCAATGACTCCGCTGAGGATCACGACGATAATCGCCCCCTTCGCATAGCGTTGCGGAAGCGCATTCTGGCGGTACTGGTGGAAGGTCGCCACCGCTCCGCCCAAAACGACGAAGGCCAACAAGTCCCACGCGGCTTGCTCAAAGATGAAACTGCGAATCATCACATCAATCAACATCCCAAAGGACATGAAAATATAGGCCCATTTATAGCCTGCGTTTTCGACGGCATGTGTTCGTTCGTCGTGCATGACGGTTGGTTGTTCGTTCATGGTTTGTCTCCTTCGATAAAGAAGAGTTCGTCGACAGGCTTGTCGAGTTGTTTGGCGAGTTGAAAGGCCAACAAAGCCGAAGGGCAATACAACCCGGTTTCGATGGCGCTGATGGTCTGGCGGGTCACATAAACCATTGCGGCAAGCTTTTCCTGAGACAGGTTGTGCTCCGCCCGCGCGACTTTTAAACGATTGCCGAGTTTTATCTGTGTCATATTGGGCTCTCATCCCTTCAAATCATAATGTAACCCATACTTGTCTTTATGTCAAGCAAACTTGTCGTTGTGTATGGTTTTCTTGGCGATAAAAGTATGAGACACCAGAGAAGTGGGGTATAAAAGCCTCGTAGGGTGGGTTCTTAACCCACCGGGAATTGTTTGAAAGGGTGGGTCAAAAATGACCTACCCTGCAAGACTGAAGCGAGCAGAGTTGCACCTATACCAATGCCATGAATTCCATTTTTTTGAAGGGGTTTTATCAAAACACCTTCTTCGTCTCGTCGTTACCGCCACCATTCGCGGGTGGGGTTGAGTACGATGTCGAGCCAGTTGGCTTTGATGAGGCAAATCACGGTGATGGTCGTCAGTGCGATCCAGGCGGTGCGGCGGATGTTCCAGCCTCGGCGTTCAGCGATGCGTTGCGCCGCCAGCCACCACAAACTCGTACACACAAAAAACAAACTCGGCCAGATGATCGAAAAATTGCGCGTCCAAAAGGTCGCCTGTTTTGACATCAGCGCCAAAAACGCCAAGCATGAAATGAGCGTCCAGCCAATGACGACGATGCGCGTTTTTTGCTCGTCATCTTTTAAATATCCAGAAGCCGCTAAGTAGACCGCTGCAAGGACGGACAACAAAACGCCTGTCCAGGCAATCTGGTCGGCGACGCAGCGCACCACGATGTAGCCCATTTGCAGGCCCGGCTCGAAGGTGTTGTAGTCGCCATGTCCGACCTGCATGTGCCAGATGGAATGCACCAGGTCGCGGGCGAAGGTTTTAAAATCAACCATCCAATAGGGCGTAGTCAGGGTAAACGCCCAGAGTAACAAAGCAAAACTGACCACCGCGCCGACGCAGAACCATTCGACGCGCGCCGATTCGCCCTCGGTCTTGCGAAGCGCGTACCAGCCGTAGCCCCAGGCGATCAGCAGTACTACGCCTGCGTTATATTTGAACCCGACCGCCAGGCCGCACAAAAAACCCAGCGCCGCCATTTGCCCCAGCCATGAAATGACCTTGCGCGGCGGCGACTGTGTCGCAAACCAGGCGACGGCGGCGATGACCAAGAGAAAAAAGAAGCCGCAGGGCGTGTTGACCGCTGCGTAGGTCGATTCTAAGCGGCTTGCGGATGAGAACGCCATGAAGAACGACGCCGCCAGCGCGGGCGCCAGCAAATTGAGCCGATAACCCAGATACGCAAGCAGCAGAATTTGCAGCGGAACCATCCACATCAGGTAATAACGTACTTTATATTTGAAGGCTTCGAATACTTCCGGTTGCGGCGTGCGGTAGCGGTATTCTTGAATGGGGTTGGGCATTTCTTTTTGTAACAACACCAGCGGCGTATTGCCTGTGGTGTGGTCTGGATCGCCGACCTCGCGGCTAATGGAAGCCAGCGCCAGCATTTCCGCGCCCAGGGTCAGATAGATGCCGCCGGATGGGTAGTGGTAAAACTTGGGGCTGAAGTCACCGGTATAGATCATGTTGAGCGAACGCCCGATGGTATGCACTTCGTCTACGTGTCCATCGCCCAACCGGGGTATCCGCAATGCAACCGCGATGATAATGGCGGCAAGAAACAGCAGCGGCCAACGTAAGCCCCACACAATTGATCGCAATCGTTCTACGACATTCATACTTCACCCCATGAAAAAATCAGTCTCAAAGCGTTTTATGGATTCTCCGGGATCGGCGGCGTCTCCACCTCGATCAATGTTTCAAAAAATTGATAGGTCTCGCCGTCCTTGAAAATTAAATCCTGCGACCAGGAACCGTGCCCGCGTTTCAGCGGCACCATGCGCACTTCCGCTTGTCCTGCACGTACGTTTTTCTGCGTAATCGGCGTCACGCCCAGTTCGAGGCCGCGTAAAAACGCTTTCGATTGCACCGGCTTCGATTCATAGGATACGGTAACATAGCCCCGGTGCTCAAGCAAACTGGAGTTGCGAATAATCACCGGCATGGAGATGCACAAGTGCGCGGCGATTGTAAGCGAGACGACGATTTGAAAGGTTCGCCGGGAAGCGAAGTTCCACAAGGCGAACAGCGCAAATACATTCAACGGGATCGACATACTGGCGAAGAGGTCCCAATCGCGCGAACGCAATTGCGGATAAAACATAATGCTCCAAACCATCGTCCAAACGCAGAGATGGGCGAGGTAGGCCATCCACGGGTCGCGTTGAATACGTTTATAAGCAAAGACCAACGCAGTAATAAAAACCGGCAGCCCCAACGGCGCCAGCCAGAGATGAAACATTGATTTGTCATACAAATGGTCGATGGAGAAAAAGGTATAAAGATAGGCGCCGTGGTCGTAAGGATCGCCGAGGGGCGCGATGTGTTCCAGCAATGGTTCATCTTTGAGCCACAGCGAAGCGCGTAGAGTGAACAAAACCAACCAGGGCAGATAGACCGTCATCCACGGTTTGAGCCTTGCTTGCCAATCGGCGGGCGCGGCGTATAGGTACAATGGTACAGCGATGAATGCGACGGCAAAAAAGTAGAGCGGCTGGCGGTGTAGCATGGCTGTTATCAAATAGAGAACCAGAAACGCGCCGATGAACCCCCAGTCGCTGCGTTTGACGGCGCCCTTATTTCTCAGCGCAGGCAGCAACAACAGCGCGGGGAAATAAAACACGCCGCTCGAATGAAACCCGGCGGACAACGCCATCGCAGCGCTGGCCCACAAGGGCGAATCGCCCCGGTTCACGCAGCGCCAGGCGAAATAAACGCTCAGCATCAAGGTTGCGCACATCCACGGGTAAAACTCGATGTGTCCGCAAAAGACTTGCAGAATGAGCGACGTCGATGGAAACAAGACGACGAACCACCATTCGCTGCGGGTCTTGGCGCATTGGTTCGCCAGCCAGACCAGCGCCCCGAAAAACAACAGCCCCGCCGCGCAAGACGACAAGGCGATGATGTCTTCCACCCACCAATTTAAAACCGGGTGCAGCGCCGAAAACATCGCGCGGTATAACAGATAAGATAAAAACGAACGGGTCAACGTATTGGGAAACGCCGTCTCGCCGATGGTCTGCTTACAACAAAACTCGCCGTCGCCGATGTCGAGGTTCCATGAACGCAGCGACCACAATACGCAGAACAAAACGGCGAAGCCGAAGCCCGCCATTATGCGGTATATCCAGGGGTTGGGCTGAGAATTTTTCATCTACTCTGTTGAATTATTTTAATGTGAGCCCGAGATCGCGTCGCTTCGCTCGCGATAACGCTCGTGCTCAAATGGCGCTCAGGCTTCGATAGAAACATCTCCCCCAAGATGGGGGAGACACAGAGAGGGTTGAAAGTCTTGCAATACGTTAATGCTTATCAAGCAACCCCCACCTTTAAATCCTCCCCCAAACTTGAGGGAAGGGAGCGGAATCAGTTACATTGCAATTCTCCCGCCGCCTGCGGGGCTTCACCTCTTAAAAAGAAGGACAATTTAGTTTACTGCTTTTTCGTATGTGTCATTGGGGTGTATTATGACAAAACCCCACCGCTTTTTGAGGGTGCGGAGGCGGAAAAAAAACTCTGGCGCCCCAGGCTGCATGGAATTTTGAAAAGCGGAACCAAATTGTGTAGTATGTTAAAAGTAGTTTAAAATACCTTTTTAGTTAACGGCGCCTTGCGATGAAACGTAGAGATAAGATATGCACCTAAACTCTCGAATGTTCTTTTCTCAGATTCAGTGGTTCGCTTTGACGGCGTTGGTCGTCTGGTTGGCTGCGTGCGCGGGCGAAAACACGGGACGCTTACAAGGCGTCGTCCAACTGCAAGGTCTGATTGACGCCGAAGGCGTAGAGATCGTCCTGCCGGGGACGCAGTTCCGCGCGGTGTCCGATAGCGACGGCGTGTTTCTCATCGCAGGCGTTCCGCCCGGTTCCTATACGCTTCTCGCCCGCAATGACGGCTTCGACGATCACCGCCAGGAAATCGAGATTCAGCCTGGGCGTTTGCTTCAAATTGAAACCTTTGAACTCGCTGTAATAAAAAAGCCCGCTGGTTCGATCAGCGGGTTTGTTCGCGCCGAAGGCCGGACGACGCACGAAAATATCGCCGTATTATTGGTCGGCAGCGCAATCAGCGCCTTTACTAATACGACAGGCTTCTTTCGCCTGACCGACGTGCCGCCGGGTGAATATCTGCTGATGGCCTTCAAAGAGGGCTGGGCGCCCAGTTCGCGTGAAAAAGTGGTGGTGCGCGATGGGCAGGATGAGCCAATCGAAGAAATTCTGCTGACTCAATCTCCGTTGATGGCCATGGCCCACCCACAAGCGCCCGTGTTAGGCGAGCGGGTGTTGCGCGGCGCAGTGTTTTTAGAAGGCAAACTAGAGCACGACGGTATCCGCGTCTATCTGAGTGAAGCGCCTGAACACGCCGCCATCACATCGGCGACCGGGGCGTTTGAGATAGCCGGGCTTGATGACCGCAGATACACGCTCATCTTTTCTTATCCAGGGTTTATCGACAAACAGTTGCCCAGCGTTCAGCCTGCGCTGCCTGGTTCAATTGGCGGGGTGGGTTACATCACCCTCGAAGCCGAGTTCAACCCCGAACGCATGGGAATCTTACAAGGACGCGTCTATCTAGAAGACCAAGACGTCCACGCGAATACCATGGTTCGGCTGATTGGCGTCTCTCAATCGGTCGTGACCGGCGAAGATGGTCGCTATATGTTCATCGCGATTCCCGAAGGCGAATACACGCTCTCGGCGGAACATCCCGGTTATGCAACCGCTGAGATGGAGAACATCCGGGTTGCGCCCGAGCAGATTTTGCAAGCGCCTGATATCACGCTTAGCGCGACGTTTGCTGCGCAATCAGAAGAAACCGGCGAGATCCGCGGTATTGGGCTGCTTCAGGGAGAATTCGACCACGGCGGGATTTCGGTCGCTGTGGAAGGGACCGGGTTTAGCTCGGTGACCAGTTTTGACGGCGAATATGTTTTGCCCGACGTTCCGTACGGCGCCTATACCCTCATCTTCTCCAAGGGCGGTTTTAAGAACATCTATTACGAGGGCGCGTCGGTTCTCGCGGGCCAGACGACTGTGTTGGAGCCGGTGGTTTTGTTCCCCGATGTTGACCCGCCTTTTGTGGTTGAAACCTTTCCCCGCACAGGGACGCGCCGCGTACCCGTCATTGACGCGGTTGACGCGTTGGTGCGTTTTAGCGAACGCATGGCGGGCGATACCGTCAAGCGTTCAGTACGAATTGACCCTCCAATTGATTTCGAGGCGTATTTCGACCGTGAGAGCGAATATTCCGATCTCGATGTGTTGCATTTGCGCCTCCCTCAGAATGCGCCCAATCCAGTGCAATTTAAAACGCGCTATGTCGTCACCATCATCCCCGAAGCGCGTACGCCCAAGGGCGTACCGATAGCGCAGCCCTATCAGTTTGATTTCACTACCGACGGGCCGTTGATTGTGCGT
Source organism: Candidatus Hinthialibacter antarcticus (assembly GCA_030765645.1). Lineage (NCBI taxonomy): Bacteria > Candidatus Hinthialibacterota > Candidatus Hinthialibacteria > Candidatus Hinthialibacterales > Candidatus Hinthialibacteraceae > Candidatus Hinthialibacter > Candidatus Hinthialibacter antarcticus. The sequence goes on from JAVCCE010000049.1 coordinate 6,492, forward strand.
ACCGTGCCTGAAACTGGCTCTAGAGGCATGTTTGTCTCGAGCAACACGCCGCTGATGATCTTTACCAACGCGCCGGTTGATCCAGTTACCTTTGAGCGGTCGCTGCGGGTCCGTCCCAAGCCTGACTCAGAGCCGCTGTTTGAGTATTACCCCTTCGGCGCCGGAACGCGGGTGCAGGTGAAATTGTTGATGCGGACGGATGCGCGCTACCGCGTCCAGATCGAAAACAGCCTACGCACCCAAGCGGGCGAGCGCTTTAGCAATACGCCCTATCTGTTTAATTTTTCTACGGTTGAGATCGGTTCCAGCCAGCGTCGCGGCGGGTACATCCAGCGGGTGCGATAGAGGGCGTCATGTAAGGATTGCATGTATCTGGCTCTTTTCCTATAATACGTGTTCGCGTGAGCGGCGCGGATTGCGCCGTTAAACCCCATTCCCACTATAGAAGGGTGTGTGATAGTTCGTGGTAGAAGTTGAAGTCCGTGAAGACGAGGACATTCAGACAGCGCTAAAGCGGTTCAAGCGGAAGTGTATCAAAGAAGCCATCCCGCAAGATATCCGCAAAAATGCGTACTATGAAAAACCCAGCGTCAAAAAGCGCAAGAAACACCTCAAAGCGGTCAAGCGTCAGAAGAAAAACCGCTTAAAGGCGCGTCACTAAGACGACAGTCAGCAAGACCCGGCTTTATTTATCATACGCAGCACCAATCTCACGCGATTGTGGAACCCAATGTTCCAACCCCATCGGGGAGGCCCTCCAGCCTCCCCGATTTTGTGTTTACGAGTGACCAATTTGACTCTCTTTTAAGGGCGGCGGCGCTTGAAGCGCGAGGGGGAATCATACTTACATCAACGGCTGTCCGCTTCGCGGTTTTGGCTTGTTACCTTGTCTGGCTGGTCCCCCAGGTGATTCAAAAATCAATATCCTCGAGGTAAACGCCCCCCTTGAAAAAAGGGGAGGGGTTTTTTATGCATTCAATTTCTATTTCAATTCAATTGTCGCCATCACGGGCAAGTGGTCAGAAGGGTAAAACCCACGGAACATTTCATCGACCACAACATGGTTGACGGGTTGCAAGGCCTGGCTGTTTTCTTTGAGAATAAAGATGTAATCAATCGGGCTGCCTTGCCCCACTTCTTTCCAATTGGTGAATGTTGCGTGCGGGCCAACGGGCGGTTTCCCCGTGTAATAGCGCGCATCATAAAACAGTTCGACCAGCGTCTTGTATGCGTTTGAATCTTCGCGGCTGTTGAAGTCGCCCGTTAAAATCGACGGAGCGCCGTCAGACAACTGGACGCCCATCCTGGCGATGAGTTTGGCGCTTTCATCACGGGCCTGGCGCCCACGGTGGTCAAAGTGAGTGTTAAACATCATGAAGGTTTTCTTTGACTTTTTGTCGGTAAACTTGCCCCAGGTGCAGATGCGGGTGAGCGAGGTGTCCCACGACATGCTGCCGGGAACATCCGGCGTCTCCGAAAGCCAAAACGTGCCGGAACCATTGAGCGTAAAGCGGTCTTTGCGATAGAAAATGCAGGTATATTCGCCTTTTGCCTTGCCGTCGTCGCGGCCTACGCCGAACCAGGCGTGATCGGGCAGACGTTCTGTTAGATCGTCGATCTGGGTTTTTAACGCTTCCTGCAGGCCGATGAGGTCGGCGCGGTTGATGATCGAAGCGACCTCGCCTTTGCGGTCGGGCCAGGGGTTGGGGTCGTCGCGGTTATCGTAGCGAATATTAAAGGTCATCACGTTGATTTCGTCTTGCGCGTAACCCGGCGTACAAACAAACAAAGCGATAGCGAGAGCAATGAGTAAAGATCGCATGTGAATTCTCCCAATAGAAAAAGATATTTCTGGCAAGACTATATCATGGATGTTAGGCGAGCGAGAGGAGAAAGCGTTGGGTTGCGCCCAAAAGAAAAAGCACAACAATCGGGCTGAAATCAATGCCCCCTTGCGCGAGAAACGGGAAGGCGTTGCGAGCGGCGTCTAACAGCGGGTCGCAAAACTGGCTGAGAAACCGCGCGATCGGATTGTAGGGGCTGACCTGCATCCAGGTCATGATAATCCGAACGATAATCATGATTTGATAAATCTGAATCAGGTTCGCCAAAAGAACGGACAGACCGGTCATAGAGCGTCTCCTCAATGAATTTTCTATTGACGCAAACGAATTGCTTTGGTCGAGCGTAACGCCGAATGTCTTATTTTTCAAAGGGTTGCGGGCAAACACCCAAATCGGGTCAAGTATCGCCTCTATAATTACTTGGTTGCTTATTTGACGGATTTGTGGTAAACATAGTAATAGAAACGTACTGGAATGAGCCTACGCGGCGTCTGTTTCTGTATGGTTCAAGATTCGTAGGACGCGCAGCGCATAGGCAAGGGGAGGATTCCCATGTGGAAGAAATTTGACCTCACCACGACAGAAGAACAAAACAGCGACGTCTCGATGCAGATCGTGAACGTGAAGGGGTATTTGGATTCCAGCACGTTTCAAGACCTGCAGGACCATTTACATAAACTGATCGACGATGGCAAAAGCCGCGTTGTGGTTGAATTCGGCGAACTGAATTACATCAGCAGCGCCGGGCTTGGCGTGTTAATGGGGATGCTGCAAGAAGCGCGTGAAAACGGCGGCGACCTGAAACTGGCCAATATGTCAACCAAAGTTAGAAATTTATTTGATATGTTAGGGTTTTCGCGTTTGATTCGTATTTATGAAGACGTAGACTCCGCCAAACAAGCGTTTGTAGACGACGCCAACGCTGGCGGCAAGGCCGAAACCACACCAATGGAAGACAACTACTGATTTGGCCGGGCCTCTCCGGCGTTGAGATTGACGCCAACCGTTGCGTTGGTTGGGAGGAGGTGGGAGAGATGTCGAACCGCTCCGGTGCACCGACCGACCTGGCTCTGGAAATTAACGCGAATTCGCGTTGGCTTCACCTTGTCCGTGAATTTGTCAATCTATTTGCTCAGAACCTTAATCTTTCCCAAGAAGACGCCTTGCAGCTCGAAATGTGCGTCGATGAAGCCTGCGCCAATTCCATCAACGCCGTCGAAAAAATGCACGCAGACCCGGAAAAATGCAAAGTGCGCATCGAAGTGCTCATCGCCAACGGCAGCATTCACATTACGGTGGTCGATTGCGGCGCCGACTTTAGCGACCCCTTCCACCGCGCCTTACCGATGACCGGCCTCACCGACCGCACCCGCAAGCGCGGCTATGGCCTGCAAATCATCAAAACGCTGATGGACGAAGTGCAATACGAACGCGACGCCAAGGCGTTTAACCGGCTCCACTTGATTAAATTTTTGTAATCCGCATTCTGCTTTTGTGAACAACAATCCTCCAAACAAAATGCGCGTGTTCATCATCGGCCTCGGCGGCGGCAGCGGCGGCGGAAAAACCACGCTTGCGCAACAGTGGATCAAGCGTTGCTCAACGCCAGTGCTTCTCCTTTCGCAAGACCGCTATTACCGCGACCAGAGCGCCCTCTCTTTGGATGAACGCCGCGAAATCAATTTCGACCATCCCGATGCGCTTGAAAACGAATTGCTCGTACAACAATTGGGCGCATTGAAACAAGGCCGTGAAATCAAAACGCCCGTTTATGATTTTGCCCTCCACACACGCGCCGGGCATGAGACCTTATCGCCCGCCGCATTGATCCTTCTCGAAGGCACGTTGATCTACGCTTTGCCGGATATCCAACCGCTGATCGACTATCGCATTTACGTCGACTGCCCGGCTGACCTACGTCTATTACGGCGCTTGCGGCGCGACATCGCCGAGCGAGACCGCACTTTTGAATTTTGCGCTCAACAATGGGAGCAAACCGTCAAACCCATGCACGAACAATTCATCGAGCCGCATAAAGCAGGCGCCGATCTGCTGCTGAATGGCGAAGACGCAATCCATGAAAATGTGAAAAGAATTCACGCAGCGGTTCAATCGTTGTCGAGCGCATCTTGAGAAAATAGGGCTTCGCGGGGTATAGTCATAAGCAATAATGTAAATGAATTCTACAAGGCGTATTGCTTACGGCAATGAAGCGAACGCGTTGCCGATGAAATGGAACCATCATGGTTGAAAAAAGTCTTGATCTAAAACTCGCGGAAATTCACGCCAACCCAAACAGCAAGGCGTTTATTATCGCCGACGCCAAAGACGCCGATATGGCCTTCGGCATCAGCAGCCCCGGCTCTCATTCGCCTGAATATCATCACGGCGAGTTGCGCTACCGCACCATTCAAGAATATCGCGACATCATGCGCCAGGTGGTGCATCAAGGCTTAGTCGATATCATGCTGATGTCGGCCAGTTCGAATGAAGTGCTGGCGATTCAAGAGAGGCTCTTCGACGCGTCGCACATCACTCCCGCCGCCCGCGCCAACGACACCAGCGAGATCCACCTGTTGCGCGGTTCATGCTATAACTCGATGGCGTCGCGCCCGTTTCGCAGCGCCACCATTGACCACATGCAATGCGGCAAACACGAATGCGCGCCCGAAGAACGCAATCAGGGCTGCAACCTGGGGCTGTATTCGATCACGCTCAATAACGATCTCGAACGCGATCTGGCGATCCTCACCGCTTACAAGAATTTTCGCATCGAAGCCGAAGCCAAAGGCTTTCGTCATTTTCTCGAAGTCTTCGATCCCAATTTGCCCAATGCGGTTGATCCCGAAAAACTGCCGGGCTTCATCAATGACGCTATCGCGCGAACCTTGGCGGGCGTCACCAAAAGCGGACTACCTATCTTTTTGAAGGTGGTCTATCACGGCCCCAAAGCGATGGAAGAACTGGTCGCGTATAATTCCGACCTGGTGATCGGCATCATGGGCGGCTCGTCGGGTACCACCCACGACGCGTTCAAGTTGATCGCCGATGCGCAGAAATACGGCGGACGGGTGGCGCTGTATGGACGCAAGATCAACAACAGCGAACACCAATTGTCGTTTATCAAATTTTTGCGATTGATCGTTGACGGCGAGATCGAACCCGCCGAAGCGGTCGCCGCTTATCACGGCGTGTTACAGGGCTTAAACATTAAACCCGAGCGCAGCCTGCAAGACGACATCCAACTCACCGCGCAGGTCTTCAGTTACGGTGGAAAGACTCCAAGCGTGACCGTCCCCGCCGAGGCGCCAGCGACGCCGAAAGCCGTCGCGCAAAAACCGAGCGGCCTGCCGCCGGTATCGAAGGAAGAACTCGCGCCCGTTCGCAAGAACGCCAAACCGTGGGATAGCATGTCCGCGCAGGAAAAAATCGAGCACAATCAAAAAGAGCGCGACCGCATCTTTGGGTAAATAAACGAGGCGCAGCATGTTACTGCGCCCCGATGATTGTCTTTTAACATAGTGGACTCGCGAAGCAGCCCATCGCGATAAATTGATGGCTTTGCATGGTGGGCTAAACTGCTTTGCAGTTTGAGCCCACCCTTGTATCTTTCTTGTAAGTTGAATAGAAAAAGACGAAGCCTCGGGATGAGAGTACACCCACGAGGCTTTGTGAACGGCAGATCGTCCCACCCTGGGTCCGTCTCAACGACCGCACGG
>JAVCCE010000050.1 GCA_030765645.1 Candidatus Hinthialibacter antarcticus
ACGGCAGGTAATAACCCACCAATATTTCGAATGATGTGGGGAGGGCGAACCTCCTGGTGAGCCGGATAAAACCGAAAGTTTGCTCCCTCTCCCCACTGGGAGAGGGTTGGGGTGAGGGCTTGGATATATATCCGTTTTTATTCAAACGCGGCTCGGCGGGAGCCTCGCTCTCCCCGCACGAATGATAAGCAGCGCGAACACCTGGCATAGAAACCCTCCCCCCGTCTCGGTGGGAGGGTGAAACGTAATTGCTTAACCAAATCCTCTCGACTTTAGTCGAGGGGATTTATTCATTAACTAACTGTTATTTCTGATCTTGCATTACGTAATCCGCCAATCATCAAAAAAATAACCCGCCCAATCTGCGTCTCCTCACATCATTGATGATACCAACTGAACATTTGTTTCGTGAGGATACCCCATGAACGATACTGGTCTTTCAAACGGCGCAAGCCAGGCGCTGGCAGGCGTGTTAGACGCGCGCCGCCTGGCGCTGCACTGCATGAACCTCGAACACACGCTGGAAGAACAACGCCAGCGCGAGGCAAGTCTCGAACACCGCATCACATCAATGCAACAAGAACAAGAGCAAATGAAGGCGCTGGCTGAAACCGGGCGCAACCAGCTGGAGCGTTTGCGAGAAGAAACGCTCTCGCGAGTACGGGCGACAGCGCAATTCACTGGCGACCGGGAGCGGGTGCGGATGGTAGAAGACGCGCTGAAAGAAAGCGAAGCCTCGCCCGAAACCGTGCGCAGTCTGCACCGGGCGGCGACGACGGAATTCTGCGCGCTCTATCCCACCCGTCCACTGTCGCGAAACGCCGCTGAAGAGGCGGCGCCAACCACGGCGGCTGCGCTCACAGCGTATCGAATGCCGGGCAAGTCGCAGCCGGCAAATGTCCAATCCCCCAAACACACAGCAGCATACCACTAGGAGGCGCAAATGACTCGAACAGTAGACAACAACGGAATCGGAGCGCTCTACGCGACCTTCGCCATCCACGAAACCACGCCGGGAACCTACGACCTGGATAGCGATGACGTCGGCAAAGCAGTCGGGCTGGAAGATAGTTATGAAGTCGGATTCGGCTCAGACGGCGACCGCATTTTGGGCCGCTTAGAACACGTCGCGGGCGGGCTGGCCACTGTGCAAATCGCAGGCGTGGCGCGGTTCATCATCAACACCGCAAAAACCGCTCCCGGCGTGGGCGACTCGCTGGTGGTTGACGGCGCAGGCAAGGTCTATCAGGCCCCCGCCATCGACGGCGCGACCGGCGACCCTGCGGGCGGAAACATTGCGCGCGGCGTGACCCTCTCAGCTGACGCCAATGCCTGCGACGCCTTGTTATAAGAAGAACGAAATTCTCAAAAGGAGAACACCCAATGTTTATTGCCGAAGAAAAACTCGACGCGTTGCCGCAATCATTGCAACGCGCGGCCACGGTGGCGCTGCATGAAGGCATGTACGCCGAAGCGGCGCAACGCAGCATGGATCTCACCAGTTATCTGGAGTCGCTCGACCCCTCAGAATCAAACGCCCAACTGGACGCCTTTGAACGCCAACTGGCGCTGGCAGGCATCCGCGTGAACGGCGACGACGCTGACATCGTTGACCGCTTTTTCGCCTCGCAAGAAAGCACCGTCTTGTTTCCCGAATTTGTGTCGCGCGCGGTGCAATCCGGGTATGAAGATTTTGCGAAATTGAAAAAGGTGCTGGCTGGACGGGTCAAAATTGACGACAGCTCCTACAAGAGCATCTATATGGATGACTCGGTGATTGCCCCCGCAGACAAAGCGCTGGCGTTGATCGGCGAAGGCGCTAACTTGCCGATGGTTGAAATTAAATCCGCCGAGCACACCGTCAACGTGAGCAAGTACGGGCGCTACTTGCAGGCGACCTATGAAGCCATCCGCCGCAAACGTACGTCAGTGTTGGCGGTGTTCTTGCGCACCATCGGGCTGCAAATTCAGCGCGACAAATTTGAAGACGCGGTGGCAGTTTTGGTTGACGGCGACGGCAACGACAACGCCGCGTCCACCCTGAACACCGACGTAAGCGGGACGCTCGATTATGACGACCTCGCCGAATTCGCGTTGTCGTTCGACCCCTACGAACTCAACGTCATGATCTGCAACCCGACCACCGCGCTGAAACTGATGAACGTGTCTGAGATCAAAGACCCGGTCGTCTCCAAAGACTTCCAGGTCAAAGGCGAACCGCTCCGCTTGTTCGGCGCTGAACTTCTTGTGGATGACGCCGTCGCTGATAACCGCATCATCGGCCTCGACCGTCGCTTTGCCTTGCAGGAAGTTTTTGAAACTGGCGTGTTCGTCGAAAGCGAACGTTTGATTCGCCGCCAGATTGAAGGCGCTGCGATTTCAGAAACCGCCGGGTTCGCCAAGGCCATCACCGCCGCATCCAAAGTGCTACACATCACCTGGTCGTAATGGTTGCGGGGCGGGCGCTTGGTTGCGTCCGCCCTGGTTCATCAAGGAGGTAGGCGAATGCCATTTGTAAGCGAACAAGAACTGCGCAAGCAAACATTTCTACGCGACTACGACAGCGTTCCGTCCGAACAGTTGCGCGAAAGTTTGCAACAAGCGCATGAAGAAATTTTGGCGCAGACAACGCTAACCGACGACTCGCCAGTGAACGCGGCGATTGCGCGGGCGGAAATTAATTTAACGCTGGCGGTGTGGTTTCAAGCCAAGGCGGCGGCGACGGCGGTGAACGCCCAAGACCTTACCTTGACGGGCGTGCGCATAAACGAGCATAGCGCGGTGGAAAGCCAGTTGGCCTTGGCCGACCGCTTTCGTGAAGAAGCCTGGGGGATGCTGGCGCCGTATTCGCGCAGCGCCCGGCCTGCGCCGTTGCAAATGGCGCGGGAGGAAGCGTGATGACGCGCATCGGCGGATTTTTGTTCCCAACAAAAGCCACTCATGTTCAAAGCATGATGGTGGAAGCCAATAGCAAGGTGCGAAAAGAACTTCGCATCCGCTCGTTGTTACGCGCGGCCTCGCCGCGTGAATTAGACAAGCGCTTGCAAGAATTACAGGCGGCGGTTGAAGCCTTCGACTGCGGCAAGGCGACGCTCAGTTTGCGTCCGGGTGAAATTCATTATGGGCGGCGTCGCTCGTTTGAACTTGCGCCGCAGCGTCGCAGCCTGGCGGCGGGCGTCGATCTGTTGATATGGACGAACGACCGCTATGCGCGCAGCGAAACCTTGCACCAACTTGAGGGCGAAACCTATTTATCGAACGCGCAGGCGTCGGTGTTTAATCGCGGCAATTGGAGCAGCCCTGCGCAGATTTCCATTGAAGCCAAATCGCTGATTCAAACCGTCACAATCGAAACGGCGAGTGAAACCTTCACGCTCACCGATGTTGTGAACTCTGGCGAAACCCTGGTGGTTGATTCAGACAATCGCGCAGTAGGCATCAACGGACGCAATGCGTTCGCCGCAAGCAACCAACAGTTTCCTATGTTGGAGCCGGGCGCCAACACGCTGCAAATCACGCTGACGCCGTCCAGCGCCGAGGCGCAATTTCAGGTCGCCTACCGCGATGTGTGGGTATAAAGGAGAAGCAATGACTGCAAACGCAATTGTAGAAAACGGCCCGCCTGCGTTGGTCTATTCGCGCGAGGCGCCGGGGTTCCAAGACGACGCCGTCACCGCCGAAGACCTGGCGGCGATCAACCAACTGAGCGCTGCGCCGCTGCGGGCGGAACAGGTCTTCGTACGCAGTATGTATTTGTGTTCGACCCAGCCTTGCGACGCGGACGGCTGTCAGTTCACGCTGGCGGCGTTGCAGCAAATCGCCCGTTTGATCGTGGGGCAATCGGTATTGCCGGGGCATGACCGGCGCTCGTTGCCGTTGGCGCGTTTTTTTCGGGCGGAGGTCGTTGAGCGCGACGGCGAGATGCAGCCCGCGCATTTTGTGCGCGCTTGGTTTTACTGGCTGCGCGACACCTCCGGCGCAAAAGATTTGCTATTGAACATCGACGGCGGCATCTATCGCGAGGTGTCGCTCGCGTGGAAATTCAACCGCTGGCGTTGCTCGATTTGCAACGCGCAAAACAACCAGTGCAGCCATCGGCCCGGCGAACGCTACGGCGAAAAAATTTGCTACCGCTTGATCGATTCGGTCAGCGAAGTGCTCGAAGGCTCTCTGGTTTACAAGAGCGCCGACCGCTCCACGAACGTGACCGGCGCCCGTTCGGCGGGTGACGCTGACGCCACCGTATTCATGGTCGCGCAGCGCGGCGATCCCGTCTTTGACTATCTCAACGCGCAGGGCCTGATTGACGATGCGGCCCCGATTTCTGACTGGGACGAGAGCCTGCGCGGCAGCGTCGAAGCCGCCTGGCGCCGCGACGCAGGCGAACGCAGCCACGATTTGATCGAGCGTTCCTTGGCGGAACAAGGCGTGGTCTTGCATGAGCAGCTTGCACACGCAAGCAGCATCGAGGGCGCCGTTAGCGCGTCGATGCGTCAGGGTGATGGACTGCGCACGATTCCATCCATTGGGGAGGCTAACTAATGGGCATTTATGGAACCTACGATGCGCAACGCGCGGGCAACGCCTCACCGTTATTTATTTATAAAGAAACCCCGGTCGCGTCCACAAAAATGAACCGCTGGAACGGCAATATCGAAGCGGGCTTCGATCTGTTGCACACCGTCTGTTCGGCGCTGTTTACTCGCGGTGAACTCGCCGTGATCGCAACTAATAACGCAGACGCATTACGCGCCGTCGAGGCCGATACGCCTGACATGACCATTCGCGTGAATCCCGGCTGGGCGATTGTTGAAACGGGATTCGCAGGGCTTGCCGACCAGAGCGTCTTGCCAAACCAAGGCGCATTCATCGCGCCGACAACCCACCCGCGCGTGGACTTGGTCGCCTTATCCAGCAGCGGCGAATTACTCATCGTCGAAGGCGACGAAGCCGAAACGCCGATTGCGCCAACAACGCCGAATAACGCGCTCGCCCTGGCGCAACTCTATCACCGCCCGGGCGCAGGCCAAATTCTCAACGAAGACAACGACGCCGGTTCGTACTTGATCGACGCCCGGCCCCGCTTTGCGCACGGCGACGCCCATCGCCATTCCATCGACGCCGCGCCGACCGAGGCGCCGGACGGCGTACGGAGCGAATTTTCAACGCAAGATTATTTTCGCGCGGGGAGCTTGCAGGTGTTTCTCAATGGCGTGTTGCAAAAAAACGGCGTTGATTATTACGAGGACGAAGGCGGTAAGGCATATCAGTTTCTCGCCGCCCCGCCCGCGACGGCGCTGCTGGTGCATCGCTATCTGATCGAACGTATCGCTGACGTTTAATAGAAAGGACAAAACCATGAGCCTCATTCGTTACATGCTATTGATTGCATTGCTGACGGCGCCGTGTCTGTCGGGATTCACCCAAACACGCATCAACGCCAGCCAGATCGAAGACGCGTTTATTCAAAAAAACGGCGGCGCGTTGTACGGCGATTTGATTGCGGCGACTTCAACCGTTGAAGCCGCGACGCTTGCGTTTCCCGGCGATGAACACGTGTTTTTTATTCGTCGAGACGGCGGCCATGCGTTGCTGCGCTCCAACCTTGATCTCTATCTCGACCCGACCAACAACGGGACGGCGGGCGCCGTGATCGTGCCGACGACGCGTATGGAGTTTCCTGATTTTTTGGGAGATAAAATTCGTTTCTACAGCCACGCCTACAAGATTGGCGTCTCGGCCTTTGATCTCGATATCACCTCCGATCGCAACATCAAATTTCATTCCGACACCGCCGAAGATTTGATGACCATTGCGGGCGATGCGGGCGACGTCAGCGTCAAAAACAATCTCACTATCGGCGGCGCGTTGCAGCTGCACGTGTTTACGTCGCTGCCTGCGGGCGCGGTCGGGCAAGTGATTTATTTTGACCACGCCAGCGATGACAACCAAGACGGCGCGTATGTGTATACATCCAGCGGCTGGCAAAAACTCTAGCAGCCGTGTCACAGAGATACACCCGCCCCAGATTAAGAACAGGATTGAGCCATGAATGAATGTACTTTTGACTACTGCCGTGAAGTGGTTGAACTCAAAGCGGTGATGGAACGGGTGCGCGCCAAGTTGGAATCGGTCGAGTCGATGCTGATGTACAACCGCGCCTCGCTCGAAGAAATGAACAAGCAGCTGCAGCGCAGCCGTCTCGACGTCGCCAGCGTCAAAACCAGCGCGGCGATTTGGGGCGGGTTGTCGGGCGCCATGTTGGCCGCGTTGTTGAAGTGGATGTTCACTCAGATGTAAACACGAGACCGGCGGCGCCTTGCCTCAACAAATTTTTTTTATGAATAAAACAACACAGAGGAGAAAACACCATGAAGCATCTATCACTATGGCTTGCATGTTGCGTCTGCGCACTCAGCGTTTGCGCACAGGATCATCTCGGCGTATTTGAAGAAGGCGACGAGGTGCCGTTCGCCATCGCCGCCGCCGACCCGGTTACCGGTGAGGCGACTACGCCCACGAGCATGAGCTACTCGATCATTTTTCAGGGCGATGAAATATCGGGCGGCGCTCTTACTGAACTGCGACAGGGGATTGCGCTGGGTGTGTATTCGACCACCGGACAGCAAGCCGGGCCGTATATTGTTTTGGTCTCCGGCGTGATCGGCGAGACCACCGGGTATACCCACAAAAATTTTAACCTGGTCGAAAAAGGCCGCGGCATCCAAAGCATCGGCGCCGAAGCCAGCGGGCTTAATGGTCTCACGCCGCTCAGCGAGGCGGCGTACTTGCCTTACTACGCTTATACCATTTCGAATTTCAACGGGCGCATCGAATCGGTCACCGCCCATTTAGAATCCACCTTAGACCCCGCCGCTGAATACGCCGCCATCACTGCGCGCGAATTGTCGCGGGCGCGGTTGTGGTATGCGCAAAATACGGTCGAGAGCGCAACGCGAAAGGTGCCCGCCGACATGCCGTCTCATCTCGAAGTGCAACTGGCGGCGCCGGACGACATCGGGTTTGTCACGCCAAGCGAGACCTTCTACCGCGTCTATTTTTACCCGGACGCGGTGACGTCAACCAAGGCGTCGGTTGAAGTGCGTTCCATCAGCCCGCCGGATGACGGCGTGTTTTATCTCTCGCCCGATCAAGCGTGGCAGTAAGGAGACAGCGCTATGTTAAAACCCGGCAGCGGATTTTCATCGACGCCTGAGAGCGACGCCGTCCTGCGTCGCAGCGGACGGACGACAGGCGTTTCGTGGGCGGGCGCACGCGCCAAGCGCGACGGCGCCGTCTATCAAATTTTGTTGCATGTCACTATCCCCCGGCGGATCGCAGTCGAAGTTTTGTTTCCCGGCGGGGCGCATGAGGAGGCCAGCGAATGAATACGCCCATACGGCTTTGCCAACATGATTCTGGAATCAAACTGACGTTTTATTGCCGCGATGAAAGCGGCGCTCCTGTTGATTTGACCGCGCTGTCGGTCGATTTTGTTTTGTCGGACGGCGAGGCGCCACTCAACCTTGGGCGTACGCTCTGCGCCAAGCCTGACGCGGCGATGGGCGTGGCGGAATACACGGTGACGGCGGACGACTCCGCCTCGGCGGGCGTCTATCAAGGGAAGTTAGTTCTGAACGACGGCGTCGGCGTCAAACGCAGCATCGGCGGCATCCCCATTGAAATTGAAGTTTAGACGACATTTCAATAATATTTGATTTTTCGCTGCGTGGGGCATGGGCGCAACTCTGCTCGCTTCAGTGCGGGCATTTAAGCCCTGATTCACAGGCGCTCTCAGAGTTGCGCCCATGCCAAAATTGGTTTGTCAGTTTTCGTTATGCAGGAAGATGTTTTCGGTATCATTATTGATGAGATGGTATCTAATATCATTGTTGATGTTTGGAGCGGCGGCTTTGGGTTGTATCATGGCAGTAGGCGTTTAGCAATCAATCATTCTAGAGGGACGAGCATGGCGACCAACGCAATCACAAAGATAGAGATTCCCGGCGTAGAACCGACCCAGCGCGGCAAGGTGCGCGATATTTTTGACCTGGGCGATTCGCTGTTGCTGGTCGCCACCGACCGCATCAGCGCGTTCGACTGCATCCTGCCGCAAGGCGTGCCTGACAAGGGCGCCATTCTCACGCAGATGTCAAAATTCTGGTTCGACAAACTCAGCGAAGCCGAGCCTAACCACATCATCTCAACCGAAGTTGAAGATTTTCCCGAGCCGTTTCGTTCGCATCCTGAGCAATTACGTAAGCGCTCGATGCTGGTCAAAAAGACCGAACCGATTTTGGTTGAATGCGTGGTGCGCGGTTATCTGGCGGGTTCGGCCTGGGTGGAATATCAACAAACGCGAGTGATTGCTGGCGTTAAAATGGAAAGCGGTCTGGTTGAATCGGGCCCGCTGGCCAAGCCGATTTTCACCCCGGCGGTCAAAAACAGCGCCGGACACGATGAGAATATTTCGTTCGACGAGATGCTGGTCATCGTGGGCGGCGCCGAGGGCGACGAACTGCGCGCCCGCAGCATCGAGCTGTACCGCGAAGCGTCCGCCTACGCCAAAGAGCGCGGCGTGATTTTAGCCGATACGAAGTTTGAGTTTGGCTATCTTGACGGTGAAATTTTACTCATTGATGAATTGCTGACGCCTGACTCGTCGCGTTTTTGGGCGGCGGCGGAGTATGAAGCGGGCAAGCCGCAAGACCCGATGGACAAGCAGTTCGTACGCAATTATTTATTGACGCTCGATTGGGGCCGCACCCCGCCCGCGCCCGATTTGCCGGATGAAATCATTCGCAGCACCCGCGAGCGCTATCTCGAAGCCTATCGCACCATCACGGGTGAGGAGTGGGACAACGACTGACCGCTCTTCGATTGTTACGCATATTCTCTATGGCGCCGCGCTGCTTTGGCTCGGCGTTTGGTTTGTCTTGTTTTCGCAGGTCCCGCTCAACCAGCCGTTTTTCGGCGCGATCTTCGTTTCGCTCTTTCGCGAGTTGGGGCAATGGTCACTGGCGTTTGCTGAGGGATTTTGGACGGCGACGCTGTTTCAGTTTATCTATCTCGCCATTCACGCCGTGATCGGCGTTTTGTTTTTGCGCCTGTTTTTTCAACTACCAAAAATTTTAGAATTTTCGCTTGCGCCGTTTTTGGGCGTAGGCCTGGTCCACTTCGCCATGCAATTTTTGGCGATCTTTCTTGTCTTGAACCGCGCCAGCATCTCAATGGTATTGGCGTTGTTTTTAATTGTGTTGACTTTGGCGCAACGCTTTATCGGGCGCTCGCGATGCCGCCCCTCCTTCGAGGCCGAGGCGCTGCAAACCACGGGCGAACGTTGGCTGTTCGGCGCGGCGTGGGCGCTGTTGGGGCTGATTTCATTTTTTGGAATTTACTACTCGGTTCTCTACCCGGTTGATTATTGGGACTCGCTGATTCTGTATGTCAATTACAGCAAGTTGACCTATCTGCACGGCGGGTTCCCGCCGATTGAGCCTTGTTTGCAAGTCGGCCTGGGGCTGGGCGCGAATTACCCTCATCTCTATTCGTTGCAACAAGCATCGACCGCGACGCTGTTCGGCAGTTGGTCAGACCTCTATGCCCAGTGGACGGCGCCGCTGGCGGGCGTGTCGTCGATCATCGTTATGTATTATTTGTTTCTGCATCTCTTCAAACAACGGCTCACGGCGGTGTTGGCGGTGTTGGCGTTTCGGGCGCTGCCGTTTGTGTCGTCGTATTTTGTGTATGCGTCCGACTACGCCCTGGTGATGTTGTTCACCTGTATTTTTCTCTTGTTCGCCGCGCTGTTTTTGGACGCGCCCAGTGCGCGGCGCGCTCAGCCGTTTTTGTTGGTCGCGGCGATTTTTCCCCAGATTAATTATCTGGGCGTGATCGTTTGGCCCTGTGTCGCGGCGGCGTTTTTGTGGGCGCTGTTTCGGCAAAAAAGCCAGGCGCGGTTTTCATCACTATTGGGTTCATCTTGCCTATGGTTCGCATTGGCGATGATCTGGTACTTGAGAAACTATCTTGTCACCGGCAACCCGGTGTATGCGTTTTTCCCTGAAATTTTCGGCGGGATGAACATCAACCTCGAGGTGTTGGCGTCGGCGAACCAGGAATGGCTGGCGCACGGCAACGGCTTTGCGCAACTGGGCGATACCCTGTTGGAGCGCATTATCGGCAGCGTTCCAATTTTCTTGCTCGACTGGCGCATCGCGCCGTTAACGGGCGGGCTGTTGATTCCGGCGTTGTTTTTTGGATGGGGGCGCGCACGGGGATTTGACTTTGTTGTGTTGTTGCTGGTGTTTTTGTATGCGTTATATCAGTATGTGATTTCGGGTTTATATTTGTATCACACCATCGCGCTGTTTCCATTATTGAGCGTGTATGCGGCGCGGTTTTTGGCGGGCATGACGCCGCGCTGGCGGACGGCGTATGCGGTTTTGATTTTACTGGTCAGCCTTGCGCCGGGGCTGTCGGCGTCGATCATGGGGAGCAAAATCGGCGACCCGTCGCTGCCCATCTTCGCTTCGCCGGGCATGAAGCCGCAGTCGTATTACGCCTATCGCTACCCGGAAATCGCGCCGGTGTGGCGGTATATCAATGAGAACCTGGAACCGCTTTCGCTAATGCTCACCCATGACAACCGCCATCATGTATACCGCGACGATATCGGCATCATTCACCTGGATGACTGCGGATTGACGCCGTTCTATGGACGCCCGTACGACGAAGTCCACCAGGAACTATTGCGGCGGGGCGTGAATTATTATTTGCGCATTCCCGATGAAGCCACCCACCCCATCACCGCAGCGTTGGGGCACCTCGCCTATTTAGACAACCCCGCCTATTTCGAATTGGCGCGGCAACATCAGCGAGTGGAGTTGTACCGCATCAAAAAGCCGTGAGGCTTCGAGGCCGGATTCGGTTTCTCTTCTGTTGTCCACAATAAAAAATCCCCGCCTGGAAAACTCAAGCGGGGATCGTAATTTTGATCGGTTTGATCTTACGCGCGTTCGATGTAGGTGCCGTCGCGGGTGTCGACTTTGATGCTGTCGCCGATGTTGACGAACAGCGGTACCTGCACCACCGCGCCGGTTTCGAGGGTCGCGGGTTTGTTGCCGCCGGAGACGGTATCGCCCTTGAGGCCGGGATCGGTCTCGGTGATTTTGTATACCTGATGCAGGGGAATTTCGACGTCGACCGGCTCGCCCTTCCAAAACAGCAGAGAGATTTCGGTGTTGTCTTTCAACCAAACGTCTTTGCCCAACAGCGATTCGGGCGGAAGCGAAAACTGTTCGTAGGTGGTTGAATCCATGAAGTGCAGTTCTTCATCGCGGTAGAGGTACTCGACTTTTTTCGGGTCCAACACCGCTTTTTCGACGCTGTCGTTGGTTTTGATGGTTTTGTCTAACACGCGGCCGGTTTTCATGTGTTTGATCTTGATGCGGATAATGGCCTGGCCCTTGCCCGGCGAGTAGTGCTCATACTTGGTGCAGGTGTAGACTTCGCCGTCAATTTCCAATTTGGTGCCGCTACGGACTTCGGTCGGCTTAATGGTAACGCCCATGTGTTGCTCTCCATGCAATCGAAAGGGTTTTGCTATACTCGTTTAATGTTCTGAGGCGAGCAAGTATAGATTCAACCTGAATACTCTACAACCTGCGCTTCATTGCACATCATTTGTATAAGGCAGCAGAGACAATGAAACAAACGCCAGTGGAAATCATCGAATACCAGCCGCAATATCAAGCCGATTTTATGCGACTGAATTTGGCTTGGATCGAAAAGTATTTCATCGTTGAAGACATCGACCGCCAATTGTTAGAACGCCCCGGAGAAGAGATCATCGCGCCGGGCGGGACGGTGCTGCTCGCCCAGTTAGACGGCGCGGTGGTTGGCACGGCGGCGATGGTGAAGCTGGACGACGGCGTTTTTGAACTGAGTAAGATGTCGGTTGACGAGACGCTGCAAGGGCGCGGCATCGGGCGGGCGCTGTTGAACGCCGCCGTCGATTGGGCGCGGGCGCAGGACGCGCGCGAGGTGGTGCTTGAAACCAATACGATACTCGGGCCGGCGATCCATTTGTATGAAAGTGTGGGGTTTGAGGCGTTTGAAGATGACGCGCTTTCTCACTACGAGCGGGTCAACCTGCGCATGAGAAAAGTGTTGTGAGGGCGGATTGCCGCGAATTTATTGCCCTCAACCTAACCTTCTCCCAGAGGGAGAAGGAATTACGTTTTCGCTTTTTTGAATTCGCGGTGGGCTGCTTCGCGAGCGCGTTCTGCTCAGCCAGGAGTATAAATAAATACCAAATTTTTATTGACAACAATTGCCCTGCATATTACACTGCTTGTAATCTATTTTGATTCTCTGAGTGTTTCTATGTCAGAATCCATTCACAAAAATATTCTAGAAAATAAGTTTGCTGATTCTGAGTTGGTAATTGGTTTAGTAGGCGCAGTCGGCTCTAAAATATCTCACATTGCTAGTTTAATCAAAGATGAATTAAAGGAATATAAATATACCCCAAATGAAGTTCGTGTCTCAAAAGATGTTATTCAAAAAATTGATGAAAGTATTGATCTCGATACTACTACAGATGAATTTAGCCGAACCACATTATTGATGGATGCCGGGAATAAATTAAGGAAAAATTCAAAGAACAATTCTATCCTAGCGCTTGGGGCAGTTTCTAATGTATATGATATTAGAGAAGATAATGCAGGGGGCGAATTAAAACCTAGAAATGCTTACATAATAAATTCACTTAAACATCCTGAGGAAGTTGCCTTATTAAGAACAGTGTATCCAGATGGCTTTTTCTTAATTGGTATTTTCTCGGATGAGAATGAAAGAAAAAACTATTTAAAAGATGTAAAACATATTAATGATCAAAATGCGTCAAATCTTATAGATCGAGATCAAGATGAAAATTTAAAATATGGCCAAAAAACAAGAGAAACATTTCATCTGTCCGATTTTTTTATTTATGAAGATGATAGTGATAAACTTCTTGCTAGCCAAATAAATCGCATTTTTTGTATATTGTTTGGTTATCCTTATGCAACACCCACTTTCGACGAATATGCTATGTTTATGGCTTATTCTTCCTCATTAAGATCGGCAGACTTATCTCGACAAGTTGGCGCAGTCATTACAAACAATAATCTTATTTTATCAACGGGAGCAAACGATTGCCCTAAATTTGGAGGTGGTTTATATTGGCAACAATATAACAATGAAGAAAACAAGTATATTGATGAAGAAAATGGACGAGATTATAAAAAAGGATTTGATTCAAATAAAATTGAAAAAGAAAAAATAATAGATGAAATTACCAAACAGATTTCAGAAAAATTAGATATAACTGAAAGTAAAGAAAACATAAAAAATATACTAAAAGATTCTGGCATTGGAGATATTACAGAGTATGGTCGTGTCGTTCATGCTGAGATGGAGGCTATTTTATCCTGTGCACGACAGAATATTAATTGTGTTAATGCCACTCTTTATTGCACAACTTTTCCTTGCCACAATTGTGCCAAACATATTGTGGCAGCAGGTATCAAACGTGTTGTTTATGTCGAGCCATATCCCAAAAGTAAGGCTGAAGAATTCCATTCTGATTCAATCGAATTAACAAAACCATCTTCAATTAATGACTCAAAAGTGCGTTTTGAACCCTTTATAGGGGTTGGCCCGAGAAAATTTTTCGATTTGTTCTCTATGAATTTAAGTTCTGGTTTCCCATTGACGAGAAAAGATGATGCTGGCAAAGTAATTAAATGGGACGCTGAGAAGAGCAAGTTAAGGGTTCAGATGATTCCGTCTTCATATATAGGAATTGAGAAAAATGCTGCTCATAAATTTAATGTCATATTGAAAGAATCAGGTTTAAGGGAGGCGAAAAATGGAAAATGATAAGGGCGATATTAAAGAAATACGCACGAAATTCTATGAGAATCTTGACAAAGCGACTGATGCCGTAAGCCAGTGGCCTAAGTGGAAGCAAGATGTTCTTGGTCCAAGTGGATTAAACTCTAATATCTCATATAATACAAAAAAAGAAAAAGCATAGTTTCCCCTCAGTTCACTCCGCCTTCAAGCGATTGCGTTTAATGATGTCTTGGGTCAAGACGGTGGGGCGCACCCAGTTCTGTTCGCGGAAGGTTTTTGTCCCGTCGACCACGTCGATCAGAATGCGCACCAACTCCGCCCCCCAGGCTTCATAGTCGCGCCCGATCAACGCATGGATTTTTTGCTCCTGCAAAAACGGCAGCGTCTCCCGCGACAACCCCAATGAAACCACCTTGGCGCCCTGCAATTGCCCAAACGGCGGCTCCGGCGCCATCAGCGGCCACGGCCCCAACCACAACCAGCCGCTTAAACCCGGCGTGGATTGCTGCGCCTCGCGCATCTGTTGCCAGGCGCGTTGCGGGTCGCCCTCGCAGTAGATAATGGTTGCCAGGCGAAGCGCATTGTCTTCGGCTTCGAGGCGTTTGTTGGCGCCGTCGATCATCTCGGCGGTTTCGGCGCTGGAGGGTGAATCCGCCAAAATACCGATTGAGCCGGCGCCGTTGAGTTCTTTCTCTAAGACGCGCGTCGCCAGCCCGCCCAGATGCAAGGCCCGGATTCCAAAAAAGGAACTGCGCTTTGAGTCGGGCGAATCATGTTGAAAGGTAATCACCGATGCGCCGCCTTCAACGACTTCGTCAATCGCTTGCTTGACCGCGTCGTCTTGCAGGCAGGAAATCGCCGCGCCCTGGACGCCCTGCGACTTGAGAGCGCGGATCGCCGCCGCCTGTTCTTCTGGATTGGCGGGGACGGGCTGCCAACGAAGGTCGATTTGTACGCGGGTTTTTAACAGATGCTCAATCTCTCTTTGGGCGCCGCGCTGGATCGCCTGCGTCGAAATGTCGTCGCTGGACGGACAAATAGACAATGTATATGTGCGCATGGGGGCTGGGGCTTTGGGCGCCGGTTTTTGTTCGCTGCAGCCAATGAATAGCCCGATGAAGGCCAAAAAGAGAGAAAAACGGGGAAGAACGGTCATTGATCTAGAATCTCCTGTTGAGCGGCGGCTGGTTTGTGGTTACCGTTTAACGAAAGCGTAAGTCGGTTTAACTGAAAAATCGAGGCAAAGAGGCTCAGTATAATTGACATAGTACGGTTTGGTTGGTATGTTGAATCCCCATTGCTATTGCAATTACGGGCGAACCGGTTTTCTCAAAGACTCTAGGTTTCGAATATACTCTGGTTGGAGGATGTAAACGGTGGATATCCTTCGTAACGAACGTTCAGGTCAAGGCGCGCCCACGGGCGGCCCCAACTCTTCATCCCGCTGGGACGAACGTCCCTATACAACCCTTGGCAAAGATACGGAATTTGAAGGTACGCTGAAGTTTAAAGACGGTCTTCGTATTGAAGGCAAATTTAACGGCGATATCTCAACAGACGGCTATCTGATTATTGGCGATACCGGACAAGTGACGGGTGAAATTTCTGTCGGCAGCATTATTGTCGAAGGCAAAATCACCGGAAACATCCAAGCCAAAGATTTGGTCGAACTTCGCAGCTCGGCTGAAATGCGCGGTGATATCACTGCCGCCAAGTTGAAAATCGAAGAAGGCGTGGTCTTCATCGGTAAGTCGGACGTGCAGCCCCGCGACGGAAACAAAGGCCAGCAAAGCCGTCCGCCGCAAAAACAAGAAGACGATAACAAGAAAGATAAGGCGCAGGCCCAAGGCGGCAAATAGCCTCTGCGTACCACATAAAAGACGATGCAACACCCATCATCACGATGGGTGTTGCTGTTTAAACTGACGATGAATCTTCCCCGCCGAATTTCCATTGCACGAACGCCGACTCCGCTGGAGCGCCTCGATCGTCTTAGCGAAGAGTGGGGCGTTGACCTTTATGTCAAGCGTGACGACCTGACGGGTTCTGCGCTGTCTGGCAATAAAATCCGTAAACTCGAGTATCTTTTTGCTGAGGCAATCGACCAGGAGTGCGATACGGTCATTACCTGTGGGGCGGTGACCTCCAACCATGCCCGCGCCACCGCCATCGCTGCGCGAAAATTTGGGTTGGATTGCCATCTCATCCTGGCGGGAGACGCGCCCGATGCGGCGTCGGGCAACCTGCAACTCAATCTGCTGGCGGGCGCGACGGTGCAATATATCACACGAGAAGAATACTCGGCGCGAGTGGAAGATATCCTCGAAGAAACCAAGGCCTCTTTTAATCAACAAGGGAAAAAGGCGTACGCGATCCCGACAGGCGGTTCGAACTCAACCGGATTGTTTGGCTATGTGACTGCGGCGCAAGAAATCGGCGAGCAATGCAAGCAGATCGGCTTGACGCCTGAAGTGATTTGCTGTGCGGTGGGATCATGCGGCACCTACGCCGGGCTGGTTCTCGGCGCAGCGCTGTATCAACTGCCTGCGGAAATTCACGGGGTGTTGGTTTGCGGGACGGTTGAAGGCTTTGGCGAAAAAGCCGCGCACGATGTTGACGAGGCGATCAAGCGGTTTGGCTTGACGCCTTCTGTGAATCCAGACAGAAGCCGCCTGATTGACGGCTATATTGCGGGCGGATATGCGCAGACGAATTCCGAACAGTTACGCTTTCTGCGGCATGTTGCTCAACAGGAGGGCCTGATTCTCGACCCGGTTTATACCAACAAAGCCTTTTTTGGGTTGCATGGCGAGATTCAGGCGGGGCGCATCGCCCAGGGCGCTCGGGTGGTGTTTGTCCACACCGGTGGAATTTTCGGCCTGTCGGCGTTCTCGCAGCAAATGACGGAAGAATGGGGTTCGGTCGCGAACTGGCCCGACGGTCTAATGTAGTTACCACTATCGACAGTTCTTTGCTCATTCTTCTTTGCAATCTCTCCCCTGTGTTCCAACAGGCAAAACAAACGTATCTATTGACAAAAAGGAAGGGTGAACGTAAGGTTCCACATCTTAAGCGCCGTTTTGCTTTAATTGATTAGGAGCGGCAAAAAAACAAGTCGAGTTAAAACAAATCGTTATGGTCGCGAAACCTTCAAAACCCAGCAGATCAACCCAAAAGAAGACTGCCAAGAAGAGCGCAGCGGCAGCATCAAAGCCGAAGACTGCAACAAAAAAGGCGACCGCCAAAAAGGCGACCTCTGTCAAAAAGAAAACCACGACCCAAAAAGCCGTGAAGCCGACTGTCAAATCAACTCGGAAATCTGCACCAAAAGCAACGGCCAAACCCGCGAAGAAGAAAGCCACTGTGAAAAAGAAACCTGTTTTGAGCAAAAAGAAATCCGCCCGTTTGACGGACTTGCATGATAAATTGATCCAAGAGCGCGGAAAGCTGCTCGCTACGCTTGATAGTGGAAGCGCCCGCTTGGGCGAAATGAGCGGTCACGGCGATTTGGTCGATCAAAGCAACGATTATCGCGAACGCGAAATGATGATGGGCATGGCAGAACACGACCGCGAGCGCCTGGTCGCGATTAATGAGGCGCTGGCGTTGGTTGATGAGGGCGCCTATGGCATCTGCGTCATGTGTGAGGATGAGATTCCCGAAGCGCGGTTGATGGCGGTTCCGGCTGCGAAATACTGTGTAGGGTGCCAGTCGAAAGTTGAAACCGGCGGCGGGCTGTAGAACGCAGCGGCAAAAATTGCGAAACAAAATGAGAGCGGGACCCACAGAGTGTGAGTCCCGTTTTTTTTGTGCTGTTTTGTGATCCCCCTGGCGTTTGGAGCGCCACCCCCCTTAAAAAGTGGGGCGAAATGCCCTGGTTTTCAAATTGCATTGAGATTTCTCGAACCATCTCATAAATACTTGCTCTTTTGTTGCTTGCGCCCAGGCCTGATTTGGTTTGTTATTTAATGAATCCTACCGTTTACTTCTAGATTATTGAATTCGGGAAATTTTTATTGGTGGGTTTCGCTGCGCTCAACGCCACCCTACTTGAGACGCGTCATGCATCCGAAGGGTGCGAAGCGCTGTCCACAACGGCGTTTATCGATGCGAGTATAGATGCTCGCGCTCCTGCTTGATTTCCCCTGGCGATTGGAGCCTTAATACAAAAACCATTGTTGTATGTTGGTGGTGTTGATGAGTTCGATGGTTGAGGTTTCGTCGAACTCAATACGGGGGCCGTATTCGCCGTTGGGTTCGCCGCCCGGGCCGCCGTTGAGGACGCTTTCGCGAATCATGACGCTTGAATGGTCGAGCGCCTGCACGCCCGCGCCGCCCTGCGCTCCATCGAAGGTAATGATCGCAGCATTGTCTAAAACAGATTCCGCAAACTCTCCGCCGTCGCCGCCAACGCCGCCGTCGATGCGCCCGTCTTCCAATGTGAAAGTCGAACGCACCGCTTTGATCCCCGCGCCTCCGCGTTTTGCAGCCAGATAAAACAGTTCGGGGCTATTACTCGGAGGCAAATAGCCAAATACGTCTGCTCCGTCTCCGCCCATGAATGATGCACTTTCGCTTTCAATGGCGACATCGACGGCATCACGAAGCAATAATCCGGCCCCGCCTAAAAATGTTGTGTAGGTATGGCGTCCAAACAATCCGCCGTCTCCGCCTTCGATGTACGTATTGGAAAAAAGGAATTGCGAATTTGTACACGATTCGATCAGCGCAGCAGCGCCTGCGTTGGCTTCATTTTCGCTAAGGTGCGATTCTATGGGCGATTCGATAATTTTTCCGCCGCGCACCTCGCACTGGTTGAGTGAGCAGATAACCCCACTGGCGTTTTTAATGATAAGCGCCGGGCGGCTTGGGATGCGCAACGAGGATGAAT
This sequence comes from Candidatus Hinthialibacter antarcticus, assembly GCA_030765645.1. Taxonomy (NCBI): domain Bacteria; phylum Candidatus Hinthialibacterota; class Candidatus Hinthialibacteria; order Candidatus Hinthialibacterales; family Candidatus Hinthialibacteraceae; genus Candidatus Hinthialibacter; species Candidatus Hinthialibacter antarcticus. Next base: position 18,794 of record JAVCCE010000050.1, read on the forward strand.
AGGGAAAACTGCGGAGAGAACTTCTGCCGCCAAGTTTTGAGCGGGTGAGGTTCAGCGCGGAGTTGTCGGCGGTGATGGTTGTCTCGCGGGTTTCGATCAGGTCGATATGGATGTTGCTATCGTTGATGTCCCATTCCCCTGTAATGAGGGGCAGGCCTTGGTTGAGGCGTCCGCTGATGGTTACGGTTGCGTTGTTGATGAGGATGTTGTCGTCATACCCACCCTGCGCCAGTGAAATGACATCGCCTTCAACGGATTCGCGCAGCGCTTGTGACAACGTCAATACGTCTTCGGGGACGCGCCGAGTCGTTGCTTCGCGATTTTGCGTGGTTGGTTGAAGTCCCGTCCAGCGAAAATAGACCGCGTGGCTGGATTCGTTGAAAATCACCATCAGGTCGGCGGCGCCGCTGGGCAGCGTGTTGATGGCGTATATCCCCAATGGACGGGCGTCGCTCACGTAGAGGTCGTCGATCCACTGAAAGCCATTGTTGTATGGGCCGTACATAATGCGGATGCGGCTGCCGTCGCCCGACTCGCCTCGAAGAAACGCAGCGATGTCATCAAAACCGTCGGCGTTAAAATCGGAGACGGCGTACTGGTCGTTATCATGGATCCAGGGAAAGAAAAACGAGGTCTTATTTTGAAATGAGCCATCTTCGCGCCGGAAAAAAATCTCAAGCGCGGGCTGGTCATCGTCTCGGATGGAGAAGCCGATTAAATCCGCAAGGCCATCTCCGTTCAGGTCGGCGCTATTTGTGAAATTGTTAGAAATAAGGCCAATCGATTCTATGGGGGTATCGGTTGCTTCCGAAAACCCGCCCGCGCCGTCGCCGAAGTGAATGAAATAATGAGTGAATTGTGATAAGGCGCCAATATCAAGATTGCCGTCGCCGTTGAAATCAGCCAAACGAAGGCCGATGGGGAAAATTAAAGACGGAACTTGCATCCAGGCGTCTTCGTTCCATTCGCCCGGCGCGGCGAAACGCCAAGAGAAAAAGCCGTCTTTCAGCGCGACCAAGTCATTGGCGCCATCGTTGTTGATATCGCCCGAAGCGACTTGGCTGCCATACTGGCCTTTGATTATCGTGAATGTTGCATTGCCCTGGTTGAGGGCGATGATGGTTTCACCGCCTAACAGTCCGACCGCGAAGTCGATGGCTCCGTCCAGGTTCCAGTCGCCAGTCGCCAGACTCAAGGGCGTATTGCTGCCTTGAATGATAAATTTTCCCGGCTCAAAGCCTTCGTCGCGGATGCGGTAATACAACTCCACCGAATTGTCCGAGAACGATGCCGAGAGCAGGTCCGGCAGAAGATCGCCGTTGAAGTCGGCGAAGGCTTCGGGCGCCCAGGAGGTTGATTCATCGAAATGAACAGGATTGAGAGGCGTCAACGTCAGCGGTTCAGACGGAACGAACACCACCGATTCAAAGGCGGAAACCCAGGGCGAAATGAAAACCAGGCAGACGAGACAACAGCAGCGAACGGAAATATTCATAAACGATTTAGGTGGACACCTATTCTTAAATGTTGCAGGCCACTGCATAGAATGAATATCGCAATTACCCGCAAACATCAACTATAGCCGTTTTGGCAATGATTTGCTGGTATCTATCGCTTTGTATATGCTGTTTTGAGATCCCCCCGACGCTTGCAGCGCCGTCCCCCCTTAAAAAGTGGGGCGAAAAGTCTTAAGTCAATGACATTGCCCTCTAACTCTCCCCGAACTTCTATTCATTTGCTCAAAACCGGGTAATACGGCTCGCCAACCGCCGCCCTACAATAATGTAGGGTGGTTTTCATCTCCGCCCGTTGATACTCAAGGGGGGGTATGTAATAATCGCGCTGCTTGCTGTGTAAACCGCAAGCATATCATGGTTTGGGAGGAACGTTCCAAATGGAAGAACAAAATATGATGTTTGCGAATATCGTGGCCGTAACCAGCGTGTTTGGCCTTGGGCTTACCATGTTTTTATTGGGAAGCATCAAATTGAAATTGACGGAAACCCTGGGCATTAACGACGCTCAAATGGGCAAGTTGTTTTCCGTCTACAACTTCAGTAATTTGGTGTTTGTTTTGGTCGCGGGAGTCGTAACCGATAACTTTGGTTATCAAACCTGCGCGATCGTTGGCTTCGCCGCCGGAGTGGCTTCGATGCTCTTTATGGGGCAGGCTAAGACGTACGGGATTGCTGTGGTTGCCTGCTTGTTCCTGGGCGTCGGCAGTATGTTTATGAACACGGCGGGGAATGTTCTTCTCGGCAACCCGGCGATTGTTTTTCCTGACCCGGGCCAGTCGGGCAACCTGGGCAACGTGTTCTTCGGCGTGGGCGCATTCGTCACCCCGATGTTGTCCGCCATTCTCTTTAAGCAGATGTCATTCGGCAAAGCCTTAACCGTTCTTGGCTTGTTGCTGGTTGCTCCATTAGTGATTGCTTGCATGGCGGCGTTTCCCGAATCCGGCGGAAACTTCAGCGCGTCAGCGGCGGGCGGTTTGATTACCAACCCGACGATTGTTCTTTGCGCGTTGGCGCTGATGTGCTACATCGCCTTGGAAGTCTCAATGGCGGGCTGGATCACCACCTACATGACCAGCGTGGGCGCATCCGCCACCCAAGCCAACACCAACCTGTCGTTCTTCTCGATTGCGATTATGCTCGGTCGATTGGTGACGGCGCTTGGTATCGGTAAATTGATTGTTTTGTCAGGCTCGAACGGCCCCTGGTTTATTCTCGGCCTCGCCGCTGTTTCCGCCGTGGTGTTGTTTGCCATGAAGGGCATTAACAGCAAGGGCTCCGCGACGGTTTGCGTGGTTTTGCTGGGCTTGTTGTTTGCGCCAATCTTCCCGACGGTCGCTGGTTTGATGTTCGCCCGCGTTCCGGGTGAAGTGGCTGGAACCGGCTTTAGCATCATCTTCGGCGTTGGCCTCTTGGGCGCGATTTTTGTTCCCGCATGGATGGGCTCGATTTCAAGCGGCGAAGGCAAGACCATCAAAGACAGTATGATCGTCGCCGCGAGCGTTGCGGTTATTCTGGTTGTGCTGGCTGGCGTGATGGGCGTTATGTTGCCCGCGCCGTTGCCTGTTGCGTAATTCTTGTAGATTGATAAAAACTTTCAGAGGGCGCTGCTTCGGCGGCGCCCTTCGTTTATACTGGCTCTATGCGCGGATTTTTTATCACAGGAACCGATACCGAAATCGGCAAGACGGTAGTGACGGGGTTGCTCTCGTTTGGTCTGCATCAGCTGGGGGTGAAATGTCTGCCCATCAAGCCTATCGCCAGCGGCGCGATTGAACATGACGGCGCCTTGGCGTCGGAAGACGTGTTGTTCTATCAGACATTGGTTGACCTCGATGTTTCCCCAAGCGAACTCTCGCCTGTTTTGTTAAAGCGCCCCGCCTCGCCGCATTACGCCGCGCAAGTCGAAAACGTCGTCATTGATCCGAAAGCGGTTGTGCAATCGGTGGAGGCGCTGTCGAAATTTCGCCCCTGCGTTTTGGTGGAAGGCATCGGCGGATGGCAGGTTCCGATTGCGGGCGCCTATTGTGTGTCGCATTTCGCGGCTGACCTGGGCTTGCCGATTCTTATTGTTGCGGCGAACCGGCTGGGAGTGATTAACCATACCCTGCTGACCATTGAATCGGTGAGGGCAATGGGGCTGCAACTTGCGGGGGTGATCTTTACGCATCCCTCGCCTGATGGAGAAGCCGACCTGCTCGAGAACAACATCGAAACCATCGCGAGCGTGGGTGAAGTGAAGGTTCTTGGCAAGGTTCCCTATCTGGAACCCGCTTTGTTCAACAAAGAAAACCGCAGTCAACTTTGGCAGCATATTGAGAACGCGATTCAATGGGACGCGTTTTTGAAGTCTTCTACCGAATCATTGAATGATCGTGTGCGCACTGATTAAATGATTTAAAACCGAACTCATATTTAAAGAAATTATTATCTCAACCAAGTTCCTTCTCCCTCTGGGAGAAGGTGAGGATGAGGGATTAATAAAAACCCTCACCCCAACCCTCTCCCACTGGGAGAGGGAGCAAGTTGTGCTATTTATTACGCTTTTAGAAATCTAAAATGAAACGATACCATCATGACCAAATCCATTGACCCAACCACGCTGGTCGCCTGGGACCAACAATACGTCTGGCACCCGTTCACTCAAATGCAAGACTACGCCAATGAACCGCCGCTAATTGTTGAGCGCGGCGAGGGCGCGTATTTATACGACGCCGAGGGCAGGAAATATTTTGACGGCAACTCGTCGCTGTGGGTGAACCTGCACGGTCACGCGCGGCCTGAGATCAACCAGGCGATGCACGACCAGGCGCAGCGCATCGCCCACTCGACCCTGCTGGGGCCGTCGAACGCGCCCGCGATTGAACTCGCCAAACGCCTGGTCGACGCCACGCCGGAGGGGCTCTCGAAAGTGTTTTATTCTGACAACGGTTCGACCTCGGTCGAGGTGGCGCTGAAGATGGCGTTTCAGTCATGGCGGCAAACCAAGACGCCCGACATGGAGCGCTGTTCGTTCATCACATTCGAAGAAGCCTACCACGGCGACACCATCGGCAGCGTCAGCGTGGGCGGCATGGATTTATTTCACGGCATCTTCGGGCCGCTGTTGTTCAAGACCTATCGCGCGCCGTATCCGGTCTATTCAAAGTACGCCAACCCCGAAGGGCCGCAGGCGGTTTGCCAACAGGCGCTGGACGCCTGCGAGGCGGTGCTCAAAGCGCACGCGGCGAAATGCGCGGCGGTGATAATCGAACCGGTTGTGCAGGGCGCGTCCGGCATCCGCACCCAGGCGCCGGGGTTTCTCAAAGGGCTGCGGGCGCTGTGCGATCAATACAACATTCTCTTAATTTGCGACGAGGTGTTCGTCGGCTTTGGGCGCACCGGCAAGATGTTCGGCTGTCAGCATGAAGGCGTGACGCCGGACTTGTTGTGTCTCGCGAAGGGCATCACCGGCGGGTATCTTCCGTTGGCGGCGACCTTGGCGACGGACGCGATCTATGAAAAATTTTTGGGCGGCTATAGCGAGTTTAAGACGTTCTTTCACGGACACTCGTATACTGGAAATCAGATGGGGTGCGCAGCGGCGTTGGCGAGCCTCGATTTGTTTGAAAAAGACAACTCGCTCGAAGCCATGCAGCCGTCGGTCGAGCGATTGCAGACGCGGTTAGACCGGCTCTATGGCGCCAACGATCACATCGCGGATATTCACAGCATCGGGTTGATCGCCGGGATCGACATTGCGCAAAGCCGCGCGAAAAACATGGCGTATGCCATTGAACAAAAGATGGGAGCGCAAGTCTGTTTCGCGATGCGCAAGCGCGGGGTGTGGCTGCGTCCGCTGGGCAATACGCTGGTGGTGATTCCACCGCTGATTACCCAGCCGCATGAAATTGATTTTCTATTCGACGCGCTCGATGGGTCGCTGGCGGAGGTTTTGGAAGGTGAATAGCCCGCTCTATTTTTTATGGGAATCAACGACAAAGACGCTTTGAGGATTAACGAAAGAGTACCATGGTGGGTTAAGTATAAAGAACCCACCCTACATTCGTGTCATCGCGAGCGCAGCGAAGCGATCTCGTTTTTCGATTTGCGAGATTGCCGCGTCGGCCTTCGGCCTCCTCGCAATGGCACTAGCCTTGATTTTCAAGATAGTCGCTACATTAACTTTCGTTTGATAATCACAGGTTGCTTCGGCAGCGATTCAAAAAATCAACCAACCCCCCTCTAACTCCCCCCGAACTTAGGGGGGAGAACCTGTGAAACTTATTGCGTCATAAGGCGGGCGTTTGGATTTCGCCAGGTTTATGTTGATCCCCCCTGGCGCTTTCAGCGCCGTCCCCCCTTAAAAAGGGGGGCTAAAAGTCTTAAGTCAATGACATTGCCCTCTAACTCCCCCCGAACTTAGGGGGGAGAACCTGTGAAACTTAAGGCGGAGACGCGCTTTACTCGTCTGTGGGTTGCTTCTTTTTTTTCAGTAAACCCGTCAGGTTGATTCCAAAATAATCGAGACAATTTAATAGCAAAAATGCGGCCCCGGCTTCATCTAAATTTCCAATTACCGGAAACGCATCTGGGATCAATTCAAACACCCCCGCCGTCGGGTTCATCAAATAGACCGCAGCGATCAAACCAACAATGATAACAATAAAAGACCGCATATCTTTTCTCCTTGTGGTTCGGATTCGCTCGATAAAAGACGCGATTTCGTAAACTCTTGATCTTTCGCTATATATGGCATGGGTACAACTCTGCTCGCTTCAGTGCGGGCTTTTAGGCCCTTATGCACAGGCGCTCGCAGAGTTGCACCCATGCCTGACTGGTAAGCCAGTTTGTGATATGCAGAAGCCCGTTTCTGAATTACAATTATGGCCATTCATCAATGTAAGTATTCAATTACCGGATGAACCATAAAAAAATCCCCGCTAGCGGTTTGCCAACGGGGATTGGTTTCATTTGATGCTTGCTTTAGTCCACCGTAATGGTATCGGCGGACGCCGGGTCGTCAGCGAAGACGTCTTCGGTTGTGACGCGAACCACTTCTTCAATCGAGGTGTGCCCCGTCAGGATTTTATACACGCCTTCGGTGCGCAACGTCTTCATGCCGGATTTCATCGACGCCTGGCGGATCTCTTTTGTGCTGGCGCCAATTTCAATATTATTGCGCATGTCGCCGTCGGGAATCAACATTTCATAAATGCCAGTCCGGCCAATGTAGCCCGTCCCCATACATTCACGGCAACCACGGGGACGATAGATCGGTTGGCCGACCAACATTTTCGACTCGGCCCCCAGTTGAGTGAGTTCCTTATCAGTCGTGGTCGATTTCTTTTTGCAATGCGGGCACAGTTTGCGCACCAGGCGTTGCGCGACAATGCCCAACAGCGCGGAGCTAATCAACTTCACGTCCACGCCAATATCAATTAGCCGCGAGATTGAGGTCGAGGTGTCGATGGTGTGCAGCGTCGAGAACACCAGGTGGCCCGTCAACGCCGCGTTCACGGCGATTTCGGCGGTTTCGAGGTCGCGAATTTCGCCGATCATAATTACGTCAGGGTCTTGGCGAAGAATCGAGCGCAGCGCTGTGGCGAAGGTCAGGCCGGTTTTGGTGTTGTGTTGAATCTGGTTGATGCCTTCGAGTTCATATTCAATCGGGTCTTCAACCGTGACGATATTTTTCGAGCCGTCGTTGATGAACTGCAGCGACGCGTAGTGCAGCGTGGTTTTACCGCTTCCCGTTGGCCCGGTCGCGAGAATCAAACCGTGCGGCGCGGTGATGGCGCGGCGGTATTTTTCGAGCGGTTCATTGCGTACGCCCAGCGAATCAAGCGCCACGCTGGCGAGTTTTTGATCGAGCAGCCGCATGACCACTTTTTCGCCCGTGCGAGTGGGGATGGTGGAAGTACGCACGTTGATTTCTTCTTTGAGAATCACGCGGCGGAAGTGACCGTCTTGGGGCAGACGGCGCTCAGCGATATCGAGGTTGCTGACAATTTTGATGCAACTGCTGAGCAGGGTGTTCAGTCCGCCGTCGAGCACCAGCGATTCGGTAATCACGCCGTCAACGCGAAAGCGCACCAGAATGCGGCCTTCTTCCGGCTCGATGTGAATATCGCTGGCGCGGATCTTTCGCGCATGGGTAATAATCAGCGTGAGCAGGTTAATCATTTCTTCGCGCTGGGCTTCATCCTGAACGCCGGTCGACATCGACTTGGCCACCGCGATCATCTGCGAACGCTGTTGAATAATGTCAGACAACGTAAACGGCGGCTTGATGGTCGCCTCGCAGTAGGGGCATTTTTCAAAATCAAAATCTTCAAATATTTCGGGATTATTTATATTGCGGTTGCATTTGGGGCAGCGCTTGCCCGGCTCTTCGCGATACCACCGGTCAATGAAATAGGCGATCAATCCGACGATGCCGGTATAACTCACGATGCGCCGCCAGTTGTAATACACCACGCGGCGGTTGGGCAGGTCTTTGACCACCACCTTCATGGGGTAATACCACAGCAATAAAATCGCCCCAAAGAGGACGCCCAGGTTGACGCCCCAGGTTTTTGCGAAATCAAAAAGTTTGCCCGGCGACGAAAACAGGTCTTGGGCGCCTTTGCTGGCGTTGCCCCATTTGTCAGAAAACCAACCTTGGATGTGTTCAAACTTGCTCAATTGGGGGGTGGGGGTTGGCTCCGGCTCGCGCACGGGCCGACGCGTGGGGACGGCGCGCGGTTGAGTGCGCGTTTCAATCAGTTGCAGCAACTGCGTACGCTTTTGCGCGTCGCGCGTACTTAATTTTGATGCGTCCAGTTGCAATAAATGCTCTTTGGCTTTTTCGTAATTTTTATCGTCAACTTCCATCTGGCCCAGATAAAACAGCGCCACCGGATGGTCGGCGGACCGGTCCAGCACTTCTGAAAAGGCCGCGCGCGCTTTGGCCGACGGACGGTACATGTTGGTCTTGTAGGCGTCTTCGCCGATTTGCAGATAGGCGTTGAGCAAGGTGCGGTCTAAATTTTGAGACAACGGATGTTTAGGGAAATTGTTCAATACCGTCGCGTAATGATCCGCCGCCTCTTCGATGTTTCCGTTGGTTTCGAGGCGCTTGGCTTCATCAAAATGGGCCTGGGCGGTTTTGCTTTCGAGTTTCTTTTTTTCGGCTTGCAGCAGTTCTAACAGTTGAGGGTTTGAAAGGATGGTTTTAAACCGCTCAATCTGTGCGAGATCGTTCACGCCGTCTTGCAGCGGGCTGTGTTTGTCGTGCGAACGAATGAAATCGCGAATGGCGTTCTCTTGTTCTTTGAGAATCTGGTTATTTTTTGCGGCGGCGGACGGCATTTTTAGAATGTCGGCGTATCTTGACACCGCCTCAAAAAAGTTGCCTTCGCCTAATTCATATTTTGCTTCAAACAGCGCGTTGTCGAGTTGCGAGCCTTTTTCAATGCGCGAAATATCGCTGCGCTTGAAGGTCATCACGCCGCTGGTTGTTTTGATTTGAACTTCAGCGCCGCCGGTATCCTGGGCGACGGTGCCAAGAAACTGGGCGCCGCTTTTTAAATAGACAACGTCAGTCTGCCCATTCAATGCAACCACAAATATAAGAATCAGAACCGTTCTAACAATACGAATCACGCCATACTCCTTCAGGTGTATCTCTTTCCACTCATTCATTATGATTACAACACGCCCAAATCGGGCTTTATTATTCAAAACGATCAACTCATTAGATGCTATCTCAAAAAAACTTGATCTTTCGCTGCGTCTGGCATGGGTACAACTCTGCTCGCTTCGGTGCGGGCTTTCAGGCCCTTATGCACAGGCGCTCCCAGAGTTCCACCCATGCCAAAATTGATTGTCAATTATTGAAATACCAGAGCCTGTTTCTGAATAAAAATCCTGGCCATCCATCAATGTAGGTACTCACTTACCGGATGAACCAAAAAACTTGATCTTTCGCTTCGTCAGGCATTAGTACAACTCTGCTCTCTTCGGCGCGGGCCTTCAGGCCCTTATGCACAGGCGCTTCCAGAGTTTCACCCATGTCAAAATTGATTGTCAATTATTGATTTGTCGAAGCTTCTTTTTGCAATCTTTATTTTTGAGATGGCTTCTGATCGATTTCAGCCCGTTCCCGTTTCTTATTGGTATACACTATCAACGTAAAGACAGTCCGTCCAGTTTGTTTTCTTTAAATACGTTTTGCGCTTTATTGCGTTAACGCTGATTTTACATCGCGGACAATGCGAAAGCCAAACGAGCGGCTGCGTTCGCCGCCGGGCCGGGCCATTCGGTGTGAAGAACGGGCGTAATAACTTTCGAAGTTCCATGAACCGCCGCGCAAAACGCGGTGGGTGACTTTGGCCCCTTCAACCTTTATCTTCGAGCCGGGATACGACTGGAAAAAACTCGATGTCCATTCAAACACGTTGCCCGCCATGTCATGCACGCCAAAGGGGCTGGCCCCAAATGGATAACTGCCGACCGGGCTGGTGTCTTCGCGGTTCGCTTCCCAGGTATTCGCCAGATTCGGCTGAAAGCGGCTTCCCCAAGGGAACTCGCGCAACTCTGCGCCCTTGGCGGCGTGTTCCCACTCAAATTCGGTCGGTAGGCGTCCGCCTTTCCAGCTGCAATACGCCTCGGCGTCTTCAAACGAGACCCAACATACCGGGTGGTTTTCTTTGCCAATGGGAACCTGCCCGTCTATCCAATGTAACGGCGGGCGATGGCTTTCGGCTTCTATAAATTCATAATATTCCTGATTGGTGATTTCATACTTGCTGATATAGAAGGCGGCGGTTTTTTCTGGATGCAGCGGCTGTTCGAGCGGATCGCCCTCGAGCGAGCCAATGATGGTCTGGCCTTCGGGGATATACACCATGCCCGGATATTTATTGAGCACCGAATCGGGGATGCGTTGGTCGTCCGGGTTGATCGACTCATCGTCAGCGCCTTCAAACGCTTCGTCGTGAATCTCGAGCACTTCGGCGATCAGCCCCTGGCCCCATTCGCCCAGCAACTCTTTTTCGTTGAGCGTCGGGGGGTTGCGGTAGACGGTTTTGATGATGACGCCGCGTTTGATATCAATGGTGCGCAGGGTCAATTCAACGAAACCGGTGCGGCGATGCAGGTGCCCCGCGAGTACCCGGTCTGCGCCTAACACGCGCCCCATGCGGACAAAGCAGGGCAGTTCAAAGCACGGATATTGAAACTTCTTCGCCTTGAGAATCGAAAGCATGGAGTTGCGGCTAATGATGCGATACACGCCGGTGCGCTCGACCTCATTGCGAATAAAATCGCTGAACACCTGCGCCTCGGCGAGCGAGGCTTCATCGCCCAGCGTGCGTAAATCGGTAATCACAAGCAGCGGCGGCGGCTGGTTCGTCTGGGCGAACGGGCCGGATATAAACAGGAAAATACAAACAAAGAAGTAGAAGCAGCGTTGGGCCATTCGCTTAATCATTTCTGGACAAAAACTCGCGTCGTCCGGGCGTTAGCGGCGCCAGCGGCTGCGCGTCTGGTCAATCAGCTCGCGCAGATGTTGGCGGGCGCCGTTGTGATTGGGGTCGAGTTCCAGGGCGCGTTCATATTCGAGCCGCGCTTGTTCATAGTTGCGGCCGTTGTGATGAATGCGCGCCAGTACGTAGTAAATTTCTGCGCTATTGGGGTTGAGTTCTTCGGCCTTGGTCAATTCAACGATGGCGTCTTCGTCATAACAGTGGTTGAAATAGAGAAACGCGATGCGCGTATAGGTGTCGCTCATTTGCTTGACGACGTCTTGGGCGAGGTCGTCATCGGGGTTGAGCTCTAACACCTGTTGGAACGAAGCCAGCGCCTGGCGGTAGTCTTGGTTGTCGAGGTGTTCTTCGGCTTTGTTGAGATTTTGGTCCCACAGCGATTTTTTGCGTTCATAAAAAATGGCGTCGCGGCGGCCCTGGGCGCCCATGTGGTTGGGCGTACGGCGCAAGACTTCCATGTAGTCTAACAACGCGATCTGATGATCGCCTTTTGATTCATGGTAGCGTCCGCGCCGGTAATAGAACTCTTCTTCGGGTTCGGGGGTGATTCCCCTGACCATATTTTTTTGAAGAACAAGATACTCGCCCCTGACCGTCTCCATGACGATGACTTCGGCGGAGTTCTCTAAGATGCGGCCTTCAATTTCACCCTTGGCTTGCTTGACGACGTCTGCGTTCACCGAACAGACCGTCAGCGCAAAGATCGAAGCCAGCAATACCCAGCGCGTAAAAATATTCAAAGATTGGTTCACAATCAAATCCCCCATAATAGTTGATGGGTGTAAAACATAAGCAATGATGCCACTATCTCTTCTTTAAGTATACAGTTGGCGTATGTCAATCGTCAAATAAAACTGACATTTTAGTGTCGGTTCCCGGGGAGCGCAGACCATACAGGAGTCTACAAATTACACAAAGACATGTATAGATTTTTTGCATAATGCGAAGTTTTATTCCGAATCCATTGATATTACTGCGCAAACCACGATCTTCGTTTATTATGGTTCATCCGGTATTTGGATACTTTTTCACAAATAGAATTGAGATTTATAGAAGCCTCTTCATCAATACTTAATCTTTCGCGGTGTATGGCATGGGTACAACTCTGCTCGCTTCAGTGCGGGCTTTCAGGCCCTTATGCACAGGCGCTCCCAGAGTTGCACCCATGCCTGATTGGTTCGTCAATTTTTAATATGCCCGAATATGTTTTCTCAAACAAAATTA